>JAAZKL010000092.1 GCA_012799845.1 Clostridiaceae bacterium | reverse complement strand
TCAGCGTCAACATGGAAGGACGCGAAGATGAGGCACCCATCAGCAACCTGGATGACATCAGCGAAGATCTGATCGACGACGATCTGGGCATCGATGATTTCGATATAGGCGATATCACAAATACCGCAGATGATCTCGATGACTCGCTCGGAGACGACATATTCTCTGAAGAGGACGATTTTGTTGATAACCTGGACGATGAGGAGTTTTAGGAGGGAGATTCAGACATGTTTGAAATGAACAACTTTGATGCTATAAGAATAGGTTTGGCTTCTCCGGAAAAAATCAGGGAATGGTCGAGGGGCGAGGTAAAAAAGCCGGAAACGATAAACTACAGGACATTGAAACCGGAGAGGGACGGCCTCTTCTGCGAGAGGATATTCGGACCGCAGAAGGACTGGGAATGTCACTGCGGCAAATATAAAAGGATAAGATATAAGGGCATAGTTTGCGACAGGTGCGGAGTTGAAGTCACCCGTTCGAAGGTGAGAAGGGAACGTATGGGACATATCGAACTGGCTGCCCCTGTTTCCCACATATGGTATTTCAAGGGCATCCCGAGCAGGATGGGGCTCATACTCGATATGTCCCCGAGGGCGCTTGAAAAGGTACTGTACTTCGCGGCATACGTCGTCATAGATCCCGCGCAGACGCCCCTTTCCAGGAAGCAGATCCTGACGGAGAAAGAGTACCGTGACAGTATCGATAAGTTCGGATATACGTTCCGGGCCGGAATGGGCGCCGAGGCAGTGAAGGAACTGCTCATGGAGATCGACCTGGATGAGCTCTCAAAGGAACTGAGGAATGAACTTGAGGATGCCACGGGGCAGAAAAGGATAAGGACCATCAAGCGCCTCGAAGTAGTGGAAGCCTTCAGGCTTTCAGGCAACAGGCCCGAGTGGATGATACTGGACGTGATACCGGTCATCCCGCCGGAGCTTCGCCCGATGGTGCAGCTGGACGGCGGCAGGTTCGCGACATCGGACCTGAACGACCTTTACAGGCGCGTCATCAACAGGAACAACCGCCTGAAGAGGCTGCTGGACCTTGGTGCGCCTGACATAATCGTCAGGAATGAGAAGAGGATGCTGCAGGAAGCTGTCGACGCCCTCATAGACAACGGAAGGAGAGGACGTCCTGTCACCGGTCCCGGCAACAGGCCTCTGAAATCCCTGTCCGACATGCTGAAGGGCAAGCAGGGACGCTTCCGCCAGAACCTCCTTGGGAAACGTGTCGACTATTCCGGACGTTCCGTCATCGTCGTAGGTCCGGAACTGAAGATATACCAGTGCGGCCTGCCTAAGGAAATGGCGCTGGAACTGTTCAAGCCTTTTGTCATGAAAAAGCTTGTCAATGACGGCCTGGCTCATAATATCAAGAGCGCCAAAAGGATGGTCGAAAGGGTAAAGCCCGAGGTGTGGGACGTGCTGGAGGAAGTCATCAAAGAACATCCGGTGCTGCTCAACCGTGCCCCGACGCTCCACAGGCTCGGAATACAGGCTTTTGAGCCGGTGCTCGTCGAAGGAAGGGCCATAAAGCTCCATCCGCTTGTTTGTACGGCATACAACGCCGACTTCGACGGCGACCAGATGGCCGTACACGTACCGCTGGCAGCCGAAGCCCAGGCCGAAGCCAGGTTCCTGATGCTTTCAGCCAACAACCTGCTGGCGCCGAAAGACGGAAGGCCCATCACCGTGCCGACGCAGGACATGGTGCTTGGCAGCTATTACCTGACCCTGGAGAAGGAAGGAGAGAAAGGGGAAGGGAAGGTATTCTCTTCGCTGGACGAAGCCTTAATGGCATATAATGAGGGCTATGTAGGCCTTCATGCAAGGATAAAGGTAAGGGTGACCAAAGAGATCGACGGGAAACCGGCGTCGAAGGTAATAGACGCGACTGTCGGGAAGCTCATATTCAACGAAGCTGTCCCCCAGGATCTTGGTTTTGTGGACAGGACAGACCCAGAGCATTGCTTCGATCTTGAGATCGGCAACCTGGTCACGAAGAAGGAACTGGGCCGTATCATCGACAAGTGCATAAAGGTGCACGGGACCGCCAAGACGGCCATCGTGCTGGACAAGATAAAAGATCTTGGCTTCAAATACTCGACGAGGGGTGCTATCACGATCAGCGTATCCGACATGATAATCCCTGATGTCAAGAAGAAATTCATCGATGAAACCGAAGCAAAGATCGAGCGCATCACAAAAGATTACAAGAGAGGCCTTATATCAAAGGACGAAAGGTATACCAAGGTCATACAGGCATGGACCGAGACCAGCGAGGAACTTACGAAGGCTCTCATGGATTCGCTGGATAGCTTCAATCCTTTGTACATGATGTCCGAGTCGGGAGCGCGAGGGAGCATCAGCCAGATCAAACAGCTGTCAGGTATGAGAGGTCTTATGGCGGACACGCAGGGCAAGACTCTTGAGATCCCGGTCAAGGCAAACTTCCGTGAAGGCCTGAGCGTTCTTGAATACTTCCTGTCCTCACACGGCGGAAGAAAAGGTCTCGCCGACACGGCTATCAGGACCGCGGACTCCGGATACCTGACCCGCCGTCTCGTAGACGTAAGCCAGGATGTTATAGTAAGAGAAGTGGACTGCGGTACCAGGAAGGGCATAGAGGTCTCTGATATCATGGACGGTACAGAGGTCATAGAAAGCCTTGACGAAAGGATCACAGGCAGGTATGCGGCTGAATCGATCGTCCACCCCGGGACCGGAGAGGTTTTAGTGGAAGCCGACAGGAAGATCACCGACCAGGATGCGGAAAAGATCGTAAAGGTCGGGATAAGGAAGGTAAAGATAAGATCCGTGCTGACATGTCATTCCGAGTACGGCGTATGCTCGAAATGCTATGGCGCCAACCTGGCAACGGGCGAAGATGTGAACGTCGGCGAAGCGGTCGGTATAATAGCGGCGCAGTCCATCGGAGAACCGGGAACGCAGCTTACCATGAGAACGTTCCATACGGGCGGTGTCGCGGGCGACGACATCACACAGGGTCTCCCGCGTGTCGAGGAGCTGTTCGAGGCCAGGAAGCCGAAAGGGCTTGCTGTTATTTCGGAAATCAGCGGTACGGTCAGGATAAACGACATCAAGAAAAAGAGAGAGGTTGTCGTTACGTCGGATGATGGAGATTCAAGGACATACCAGATCACTTACGGTTCGAGGATCAAGGTCAATGACGGCGACAGGGTCGAGGCCGGCGACGAGATCACCGAAGGCTCCGTGAACCCGCACGACATACTGAAGATCAAGGGTGTGAACGGAGTACAGCAGTATCTGCTGCAGGAAGTCCAGAGAGTTTACAGGCTGCAGGGCGTTGACATCAACGACAAGCATATAGAGATCATAATCAGGCAGATGCTGAGGAAGGTCAAGGTCGACGATGCGGGCGACACAAACATGCTGCCTGGCGGACTGGTAGACATGTTCGATTTCGAATCGGAGAACGCGAGGGTCGTTGCCGAAGGGCTCAGGCCTGCAACCGGAAAACGCGCCCTGCTGGGTATCACCAAGGCATCGCTTGCCACGGAGTCGTTCCTGTCTGCGGCATCCTTCCAGGAGACCACCAGGGTGCTGACAGAAGCTGCGATAAAGGGTAAGGTCGATCCGCTGGTAGGACTCAAGGAAAACGTCATAATCGGAAAACTTATTCCGGCAGGCACCGGAATGAGCAGGTACAAGGACATAAACATCAGCACTGTCAGCGAATAGGGCGTTTTTCTTGACAACGCCCGACGGCGGTGATAAAATATTTAAGTGCGAATTGAGGGGTTCATGCCCGTTTTGTCCGATTTACCGGCCTTTCAGCCGTAAGAACGATAAAAGATACAGAGGGGAAAGGTGCTTGAAAAGTGCTGGAGGATTTAAAAAACAGCAATAAAACCGTAGGGATCAAACAGTCTTTAAAAGCAGTGGCCAATGGCAACGCAAAGGCCGTGTTCATTGCAAGGGACGCCGACGAGAAAATCACCGGCAGTCTTGAAGAACTGTGCAGGACCAACGGAATTCCGATAGAGTATGCAGATACGATGAAACAGCTTGGTAAAGCGGTGGGCATCGAAGTAGGTGCCTCCGCAGCATGTATATTGCGAGAGGAGGTGTAAGTTTGCCAACATTCAATCAGATGGTCAGGAAGGGCAGGGAGACTGTCAAATATCAATCGTCAGCTCCCGCGCTGCAGAGAGGATGGAATTCACTGAAAAAGAGGCAGGTCAGGACCAGTTCTCCTCAAAAGAGGGGTGTCTGCACTGTTGTCAGGACGGTAACGCCCAGAAAGCCTAACTCAGCTTTGAGAAAGGTAGCGAGGGTACGTCTGACCAACGGCATCGAAGTCACTGCATATATTCCCGGAATAGGCCATAATCTGCAGGAACACAGCGTTGTGCTCATTAGAGGCGGCAGGGTCAAGGATTTGCCAGGTGTCAGGTACCATATCGTAAGAGGCTCTCTTGATACGGCGGGCGTCGCAAACAGGATGCAGGCCCGTTCCAAGTACGGCGCGAAAAGGCCCAAGTCAGCCAAGAAGTAAAATCATGCAACGGGGTCTTGATCGGAAAGAGTGTCAGGTATGTTGAATAGATAAATATATCATTTATTTATATACTGCAAAAACTGACGCACTGACGAGGACCTGCGGGTTCCGAGTACCTCGCGGATCAAACGCAGCGGGACGTTGAGTCCCTATCATCTGTAAAAGGAGGGAAGTAAAGTGCCGAGAAAAGGACATACGCCCAAGAGGGATGTCCTGCCTGATCCTATTTATAACAACAAGGTCGTGACCAAACTGATCAATAACATAATGCTCGACGGCAAAAAGGGTGTTGCTCAGAAGATTTGCTACGGCGCGTTCGACATTATAAAGGAGAAGACAGGAAAAGACCCGATCGAAGTTTTCGAACAGGCGATGAACAATATCATGCCAGTGTTGGAAGTCAAAGCCAGGAGAGTCGGCGGAGCTACTTACCAGGTTCCGGTCGAAGTAAGGTCTGACAGAAGGCAGGCATTGGCTCTCAGATGGCTGGTCGGATACGCCCGGGACAGAGGCGAGAAGACCATGAGAGAAAGGCTGGCCGGAGAGATCATGGACGCTGCCAACGGTGCCGGAGGAGCCTTCAAGAAAAAAGAAGACACTCACAAGATGGCAGAGGCCAACAGGGCATTCGCGCATTATCGCTGGTGATAATATTGAAATCACCGCTGCATAAAGCAGGTTGTATAGTAAAAACTTATAGAAACAGTATATTCCGTAAATCGGATCAGAACTAATCGAGAAAGAAAGGAGGCAATCATGCCCAGGCAGTTCAGTTTGGAGAATACCAGGAATATTGGTATAATGGCGCATATAGATGCTGGCAAGACGACTACCACTGAGCGCATCCTGTTCTATACCGGCAGAGTGCACAGGATGGGCGAG
>JAAZKL010000091.1 GCA_012799845.1 Clostridiaceae bacterium | reverse complement strand
TTCAGCGCCGTTCCAGTCGGCGTCGGAAAACGGTTCCGAATTATCGCACCACCATGCGTCCGTTCCCGCAGAGAACCATTCCTCATTGCACTGCCTCCAGTAAATAGCCCTCGCTTCCTCATCAAAGGCATCGTAGGTAGTGGAATTGGGGAGCAGTTTGCCTGCCGCCCTGAATTCGCTGACATTGCTCCCTCCTTCGCCCATATTGGGCCATATCGAGACCATGAGCTTTACATTGTTTTCATGCAGTTCTTCGATCAGCGCCTCCAGGTCGGGATATCTTCCGCGGTCGACCTTCTTCTCGCCCCACAGGCCATCCTCCCATGTAAACCAGTCCTGAACGATGCAGTCGATCGGTATACCCGATTTTCTGAACATGGACACGGTATCGGCAAGTTCCTGCGCCGTACAGTACCGCTCCCTGGACTGTATATATCCGAAAGCCCACCTGGGAAGCATCGGCGCCCGTCCTGTCAGGTCCCTGAGATGGCCAATGATCTCGTCAAGGTTTTCACCGGTTATGACATAGTAGGAAAGGTTGTTGGTCGTGTCTACAGTAAAAGTCATTTTGCCGTGATGGCAATCGAATATTACCGCGCTTTCCGTATCGACAAGTATTCCATAATTCCGCGAAGACAGAACGAAGGGGAAGGATATCTTCATGTTCGCCTGGTACAGGTATTCGCTCCCACCGTTATAGTCATAGGTCCCGTCTTCATGCTGGCCCAGTCCGCAGATCCATTCTCCTTCGTCAACATCGAATACGATCTTTCCCTCAAAAGCGGAACCGGCGGATTCCCGGCGGATATTCTCCACGTATGAGACCTCGCCGTTTGCTGTCTGTTTGCGTTTAACAACAGGCGCTCCGTCCAGGTAATACCGGAACACCTCTTTTTCGGCAAGCTCGTGCCCTATTTCCTGCAGAACGACCTCGCTCTGCCTGTTGCGGAACAGGATCCGGCCCCCGCAGATCTCATACTGTCCCGGCAGCGAGTCTCCGCACGGCCTGAACTCATCCGAGATCAGGACGCTGTTCCCGGGCCTGTCTCCCCTATAGTCATATACAACCCTCGTGATATTTTCGTTAAGTGTGTCAATATGAATAAACATCTCACTACCTGCGGAAACTGTCCGGGTATTTATCCAGGTCTGCAACGGTATCTGTCATATATGACTGCCATGGCTCAACGACCCGGATGTACAGATCCAGGCGCATTCTCCTTCTTACAGTATTTGCTTTATTATACCACATTTAAGATACCACATTTAAGCCTGCTGCCCTGTATCCATTTTCTTTCGCATTGCTGCTTCTTTTTCAGACTTCTTCTTCAGCAGACTTTTTCTTCAGCAGGATGTGAAATTTTGCAGCTTTTGGGGAATGGTATGATTAGTTTTCAACTTCTCTATGCTTTTCTGCTAAGTTTTTCAGGTTTTGGGCAGCCGTTTCAAATCATTTGCCATCATCAGGCACGATAATGCTGATGAACCCAACCTTATGTTAACTATTTCACATTAAAATGGCTTCACGAAGAAAATTACTATACCAAAACTTGAAAATCTTCACACATAACTCCCTGGTTCCGGTAACGCATAACTCCCTGGTTCCGGTAACGCACAACTCCCTGGTTCCGGTAACGCACAACTCCCTGGTTCCGGTAACGCACA
>JAAZKL010000090.1 GCA_012799845.1 Clostridiaceae bacterium | reverse complement strand
TAATGACCGGCCAGGTGTAATAAGTCCGGACCGGGAACACGGCAACAGTGACCGGTCCGGCACTATAATCCAGGATCAGCATCAGCCGCAGCTACGGCAAGCCTCTTAGCTCCTCGAGCTTGAGCCTGACCTTCTTCATATCTTCGAACATCAGCGCCTTCTTTGACGCATCCCTGAGAAGTGCCGCCGGATGGAAAGTGGGCATGATCCAGAAACCCTTGCGTTCGGTCCATTGCCCTCTTATCTGCGTTATCTTCGCATTTCTGTCGATTATGTACTTCATCGCGGTCGAACCCATGCACACCATGATCCGCGGCTTTATCAGCAGCGTCTGGTTCCGCAGCCAGGGCAGGCAGCGCTCCGCCTCGTCATCGGTGGGGATACGGTTCCCGGGCGGCCGGCATTTTACGATGTTGCATATATAATAATCATCTTCTTTGAACATCAGCGCGGACAGCAGCAGATCGAGAAGCTGGCCTGCAGCGCCTACGAAAGGTTTTCCCTGCAGATCCTCCTGTTCGCCTGGTCCTTCGCCGATCAGCATGACCGGAGCGGTTTTTGAACCGCGTCCTATGACGACATTCGTTCTTGTACTGGCAAGGCCACAACGCATGCATTTACGGCACTTATTTTCGAGTTCTTCCCAGCCCAGCACAGGATCATTACCTCCCGGGATATCATAATGTAAAACTTCCGGATATGCAGATATTTCAGTGATAAATTGATCCGCCGTAAGACAATATTCCATAATCAGCCTTCCGGCTGGCTGACCGTCTCACCGGATGCCCGGCCGATCATGCTTCATCCGATATTATTTCGTCAGGTCCTGTTCCATCCTGCAATGCCTCTTTCTGTCTGGCATCCGGCTCTCCATGCTTCACCAGCATCATGAAGAAAAATGCAAGCACCATCGCTATGCTCGAATAAATGAACAGGAACCTGTCACCCAGCAGATCCTTTATAAAGCCAAACAATATCGGGCTCAGTATTGCAGCCGTCATCGAGAAGAAGTAATAGTAGCCCGTATACTTGCCTATGCCCTTGCTTGAAGTCATCTCGACCACCATCGGATAAGAGTTGATGTTTATCAGGGCCCAGCTTATGCCGCCGACGGCAAGCAGGACGTATATTATGTACGGATTCATCCCAATCGTGAAGTTCATCGTAACGAACACGAGGAAAAGTATCGTGATGCCGATCAGGATGGTATTTTTCCTCCCTATCTTCGATGCAATGAACCCCGAGGGTATGGAGAAAATGACCAGCATTGCTGAGAACACGGACAGCATGAATGAAGACTGGCTTTTATCCACACCGAGCACCTTTTCGCCGAATGTCGAAAAGAAAGTCTCTACGGCATTGTAGGCAATGAACCAGAAGAATATCGCAAGGAGCAGAAATATCAGGCTCAATATAACGCCCTTATCTTTATCTTTATCTTTATCTTTATCCTTCTTCTCTTCCCCGGCTTCCCCTTCAGGAGCGTCTTCTTTCTCACGGGCAATTTCCCTGGGTTCGCGGATCTTCAGATACATGACGATGATCGTGAACATCATTATCCCCGAGCATACTGCAAAAGGCAGATACTCATTGAGCCTGAAGAGAAACCCGCCGATAAGGAATGCGATCACGGCTCCCAGGCCGCCCATAAAATTGATGACTCCGTTGGCCTTGCTGCGGAGCTGCCTTGGTGTGAAATCCGGCATGAGAGCGACCGTAGGCGCCCTGTATATGCTCATGAAGAAATTCATGGCTACGACCGCTATCATCAACGGCACGAGACTCGCCCTCAGAAACGGGATAAGGATGAAAGCCAGGGCCGACATCGGTATGCCCACAAGCAGGTATGGCATCCGCCTTCCGTACCTGGTATTGGTCCGGTCGCTCGGTGCACCGAAAACCGGCAGGAAGACAACGGCAAAAATGTTGTCTATCGTCATCACTGCCCCGACAGCCAACCCGGACAATCCAATGTCGTCCAGGTAGATGGGCATCGCGATATTATATATCCCCCAAACTACGCTTACCGTAAAAAATCCCAGTCCGATGAGCATGGTCTGCTTATAATTCAGTTTCATACCGCGTCCTCCATTTCCTTCAATATTCTCAGAGCAACATCAGGCGCATTGGTTATGATGCCGTCAACGCCGGCAAAAGCCACTGCCTTTATGTGTTCGGGCTCGTCCACCGTAAAAGGATTTATCATAATATTATTCTGTCTGCATCCGGTGACCACTTCAGGCACGATATTGTAAAAGAACGGGTGTATGGCCGCAGCGCCCATGCTGAGCGCGTATTCCCACGGTTTGTACAGGCCTGCCATGTAAAGGGGAGCTGTTTTGATCCCAGGGTCATACTTGTGTATTTCCACAAGGCTGTAATGGTTGAACGATGAAATGATGGTCCTTTCGGTCCATCTGTATTTATGTAAGGCATCTGTGACAGCTTTCTCGATTCCGGGATAAAAGACCGGCCCGTTCTTTATCTCGATGTTGAGGAGCCCGTCCCAGCCGGACAGCAGCCAGAGCACCTCTTCCAGTTCCGGTATCTTCTCGTCGCTGAACTCTTCCGAGAACCAGGAGCCAAAGTCCAACGATTTCAATTCGGCCAGGGTTTTGCCCTTCACAAGGCCCTTTCCGTTGCTGGTCCTGTCCACCGTTTCGTCATGGATCACCATCAGGTATCCGTCAGCGCTCATATGCACATCCAGTTCGATTCCGCCGGCTCCAAGTTCCAATGCCCGCTGGAACGCTGGTATCGTATTTTCCGGCGCCTGATTTGAGGCGCCCCTGTGTGCAATAATCAACGGTGAGTTCATGTCCTTCCGCCCCTTTCCGCTCACGTCGGATCTGGATTTCCGGTTTCATGTCCCGGCAAAATACGTTTCGGAACCTGTAACGCCCGGACTTTGAAAAATCGCTTCCAGTATCCGGGAAGTCCTGCCGGTATCTGAAAAAGTCCTGACTGATAACAGTATTGTATCAATAGAACTATATCAAACTGATTGCCATAATTCAATCATGCACGGCAAAAAAAGGATCAGGTTTCATTACAGTAGCCGGGCCCGCCGTCGGGACAGTATGGACCAGTTGTCGGGACAGTATGGGTCTGCCGTTAACACAGTATGGACCAGTTGTCGGGACAGTATGGGTCCTCCGTTAACACAGTATGGGCCCGCCGTCGGGACAGTATGGATCCGCTGTCAGGACAGTATGAAATTTTCCGAAATCATGGCGGCTGTCTGCTCCCTGTCGTGAATATACCACCACACATCTCCGATCAGATGGCTTTCACCGGGCAACACGAATGTCTTTATATTTTCGTTCTTCAGCCTGGCCACACTGGAGAAGTACCTGGCTATGTCGGTCAATTCGATGTTGGTTTTGACATTTTCCCTGATAATGGTGAAAATATCGTCCGCTTTTGATATGTATTGGACCGTCAGCTTCTGCTCTATCAACGCCCTGATAAAGTCCTGCTGCATTTTGATCCTGCCTATATCGCCTTCGATGTATCCCTGTCCCTTCAGGTTCCCTTTCCTGTACCGGACAAGCTGTTCGGCTTTCCTTCCGTCCAGCACCTGAAGCCCTTTTTTCAGATGTATGTGCAGGTTCTGGGTCGGGTCGTCGTACTTCATCCTGAAAGGCACGTAGAATTCCACACCGCCCAGCGCGTCGACGATTTTTCTGAATCCCCTGAAATCTGCTGTAATATAGTAATGAACAGGAAGACCAGTGATATTGCAGATTTCATCGGCAACAAGCTTCTCCCTGCCCTTTGAGTAAAGCGAGTTGATTTTCCTGTAACTCCTGCCGGAACGGACCCTGGTGTCCCTGGCAATGGATAGCATGTTGAGAGATGATGTATCGGGATCGAAATTGAGCAGCATGATGACATCACACCGGGTTTTATCATTGTCCAGTCCAAGCACCATCAGGTTTACAGGCGCCATCCTGTTTTTTGCTTCCGCCTGCGACCGGGTCCGTGAGTTATCTTCCGGCGCGGCCAGGCTCTTTGTCTCATATCCGGAACCGCTTTCACCGCTGAACGGCTCAGGAACATAGTGCAGGCTCCCGATGCCGGTCTGCAGGATGAAAAACACACCGTTTGCAGACAGTAAGAGCAGTGCAAGTAATGATGCTATGAACAAACGTCTGGTCTGTCTCATGTCAACCTCTGTTTAAACCGCCGCAGCTAAATGTCAGCATAATTTATTATGTGTCTGCTGTGTGTTTTCATTCCCGGCTGCGACTGGCACATATTTGGAACCGGGATGGATCGGGAAAATGCTCGAGGAAATGCCGAAAAGCCTGATAAATCAGGCTTTTCAAATGAATCGTGGTGGAGGGAGATGGATTCGAACCATCGAAGTCTGAGACAACAGATTTACAGTCTGCCCCCTTTGGCCACTTGGGTATCCCTCCATATTTCGTTGTGCGATGCTTCAGCAAGAACAAGATATATATTACATTACACCAAACTGCTTTGTCAAGTGCGATTTCAAGACGAGGCGCATGTGACACATTGTCAGGGGGACAGTCCTGTCACGGGGACGGTTCTTCTGACATGTCAACAGAACCGTCCCCGTGACAGGACCGTCCCCCTGACAGGATAGCCCTAAGATCTCCCAAATAAAAACGCCCCGGAGACGGGGCGCATCTTTATTATTCTATCGATTTGTCTATCGCAAAACGCATTATCTTTTTGGATGTGTTTTTCAGGAACTCCTCTTCACGGATCTTTACTTTCTTGACTGCCTTGTACGAAACCATCCTGCTGTTTATCTTCTTTATCTCTTCTTCAAAGTATTCCTGGGCATCATGTATGCCCTTTTCCTTCAGAGCTTCGAAGTCAGGGAATATCTCGGCAACGATCACTTCCTTGCCGCCCTGGGACTTGCTTTCGCCTGCATATACCACGCACTCGCTGACTCCGAACACCCTTGATATCTCCGCTTCGATCTCTTCAGGATAGACGTTCTTGCCATTGCTGAGTACGATTATGTTCTTCAGCCTGCCTGTGATATACAGCCATCCGTCCTCATCCAGCCTGCCGTAATCGCCTGTTTTGAAATAACCATCATCGTCGAAGGCCGCTTCCGTCGCTTCAGGATCCTTGTAATACCCAAGCATGACATGCGGTCCCTTGACACAGATCTCGCCTTCGCCGTTTTCATCCGGATCCTTGATCTTTATTTCCGAACCGAGTATCGGCACGCCTACGCTGCCCTTTTTCTGAAACTTGTTCCTGTTGCAGGAAATCAGCGGAGAACACTCCGTTATGCCATATCCGTTCAGGATAGTGATCCCGATGGATTCGAACGTGTCTATGATATCCTGGTTCAGGTAAGCACCGCCGCATATTATCATCTCAAGCTTCCCGCCGTACGCTTCAAGTACGCTCTTGAACAGCTTTCTCCGCAGGTCGATGCCAAGCTTTCTTAAAAAATCGCTTACTTTTATCATTCGCCGAAGTGTTTGCGCACGGCCGCTTTTTTCGGCTGCCTGCCACATTTTCTTATAGAGCGTTTCAACGAACAGGGGCACCAGCACAAGGTGCGACGGCTTCTGTTCCTTTATTTCCTCGGCAATATATTTGAGGCCGCTGGATATATATATCTCACATCCCTGTGAGAAATGGCCCACGAAGTTCACAGTGGATCCGAACGTGTGGTGCGGGGGCAATACGTTCATCGTTTTCGGTGTAATTGCGAACAGGTACATCCCCTGCGTCATGTCGGACACGATATTTTTCTGGGACAGCATCACGCCCTTGCCTTTGCCGGTCGTACCCGACGTGAACACGATGGTGGCAAGCCTGTCCCGGTCGATCCTGTAATCGTAGTACGAGTTGTCGCCGTTCTTATAGCGCTCCCTTCCCCTGGACACGATATCAGAAAGCTTAACGGCTCCATCGATGCCGGCTTTGCTCATGCATATCAGCTTTTTGACCTTCTTGATGTTGTCCTTTATTTCCCGTATCTTGTCCTCGATATGCCTGCTGTAGATAATGTACTCGCAATCGGAGAAATTTACTATACCTGCGATCTCATTCGCGGGAAGGTCCTTATCTATCGGAACCACAACGGCTCCAACAGCCATAAGGCAGAAGTAGGAACAGACCCATTTGTAGGAGCTCTCTCCGATAAGGGCTACATGTTTGTCTCTGAGTCCCATATGTATCAGCTCAGTCCCCATATGACGTATATAATCCCTTGTTTCTGCGTAAGTAACTTTCACTGTGTCCCTGTCTTTTGGCGAGTTCTTGTAAGAGAATGCTATTCCGTTGGGATACTTTTCTGCAACATTTTCGACCATGATCCTGAAATCCTCAAAGACTGTCGTTTCATACAGCGGATAGTTCACATAAGCCATTATGGTGCTCCCCTTCCATTTAATATTGATATACAGATTAATATATGCTCATGCGGTATTTTCTCTTTGATATCGGCAATTCAGTCAGGCCTATTTCGACAAAGCTTAATTCGCCTCTGGAAGTGTATTCAGATGCACAACGCAGCGGTGACAGACCTCAATTACTATAATAATGCTTATCCAAAGGAATATCAATATATAAAGCTTCAATATGCCGACTGACTTCAATTTCTCAGAAAGCCATCGGCCGTATATACAAAATATCAGATTCTATCCGTATTTGCAACCTAATATTGTCAACATTAAACCTTTTTTCTTATTTTCCCGATGACAAACATTATTGTCGGTATCACGAAACCCAGAACAATATTGACAGGCAGCGCAATATCCTCGGAAAGCCGCTCCATCTCGAAAACATTATTGGCAAGGAGCATCGACAGGAAGTATGAGAAAACCACATAGATGCTTATCAGCGGCTTCGTATCGGACAGTTTGAAAAACGATTTCAACATACTGAGCACACATATAATGAAAAAGCAAATTATCATAAAATCCGACAGTACCCATATCGATACGATGATGGATTCGACCTTTTCGAATATGTTGAAAACGGATATCTGCTTCACCGCGGCAAGAAAAGGCAGTTGCGTACGCTGGGCTATCCTGTAGCTGAATGTGCAGATTATGGATGCTATGATCGCCGTTTGTGAGACAAGCAGGAACAATGCCAGCTTAAGGCCGTTCTTCTTGATGCTCTCCTTGTTGTTTACCCTGTCGCCGAATACGAAAATAAAACTGAAATATGCTACGATCCCGGTCGGAGCCACACTTGCCCTGACGACCGGCAATATGCTCCGGACACTTACAGGTGTCAGGAAATCTGTCCTGAAATTCGGTATCATCATAATGATGAGCAAGTAAAAAACAAGTACAAGAAACGGGAACAGGATTTCATTGAACCTTGCCAGCGTGACCAGGCCGGAGTTGAGCGTGTAGGCCACGACAATGAGCATCGAGATCAAGAATATAGAAATATCTATATTAGGGTAGATCGCTCCCACCAGCCGCATGGCAAAATACCTGATGTACAGGGCGGTCAGCACCACCATCCATAGCAGGTAAACGATCAGGATCACAGTGCCAGGAACTGAACCTGCAATATCACGGTATATTTCCATCAGCGTACTGTCTCTGTACTTCCTGTAAATTGCCTGCCATATCAGTACCAGGATGGCCAGAAAGGCAGTTGAGACAGTCGGAGCAAGCCAGGCTGCCTGCTTTGCCTTGTGTGCCGCATAGGCAGCAATCAGCCTGAGGGAAGGAGTAAATGTCACGGTCAGGAACAGAAAAGCTGCCTGCCTTATAGATATTTTTCTATTACCAGATAACATACCATATCATTCCCGTCATAAATCGAGCCCCAGAATCTTAAAAGCATAATAGATCAGGCTTTTCTCATGGAAAGCCAGAATGTAATAAATTCCCATAGCCAGAGAAAACAGCGCTATTACGATAAATATGACCATTTCCTTTATCTGCCTTCTTTTTGCCATGCCAGTGATCTCAAACGCACTGATCGCCGCCACTGTGGCCACTAATAAAATAACCATCATCATCACCTTATATCCTTGCTCCCTATAGGCTGCTTGATGTCATATGTCCTGCTTACATGAGAATCAACAGTAATGTTGAACTTGATATCAGAGAATATATCACTCCAGTTTTTTTCATAAATATCCTCCCATTTGCAGGGATATTTATGCAGGAAAGCGTCTGCTGCGCCAAAGAAATCAAGTTTCATTTCCTGTGCGAGGTCGACGACTTTTTTGACCTCATTCTTAATGACCTCTTCCAACCGGGTCTGCAGATACTCGATGCTCTCATCGTCGAAAATGCTCGTCTTCGATTGGATTTCCGCGATGTTGCAGTTTATTTTTATGTTCACATCCATATAAAGTTCATCGTTTTCCATGTAGGGTTTTATTTTTCTGTTTGTGGATATGATCCCCAGCGCGACCATATCTCCATCTTCCCACTGGACATTTATAACCCCTGATTTCACATTATTCTTGAGAAAATTCAGCCCTCTTGCCATTTCCCTTTCCAGGTAACCTGCCAGCCTGTCGCCTTTAAACACCGCAAAGCCCTCAAGGGCCAGATCCATGCCCTCGTCCATGCCGCCTGTGCTTTCAGTCTTCTTTACCAGCTTGACACATGGCACATACAATGACAGGAATTCCGCGTCAAGTATATACATGACCTCCATCAGATCAACTTCAGTTATCATTGATAAACCCCAGTGGTGCCTCTTTATGCCCTCAAGCCTGTCGAACACGAACTTGTCTCTCGTGTTCCCCTGTCTTATGACTTCACTGGCCTCCGATCCCTTTACGATGAATACGTTCAGGTTGAGGCGGACCTCCGGATCCCGGGTAAAAAAGTCCATGTATTTGAGAAGGCCTTCCCGGGCGGCTTCCTCGCCTATGAGGAGATATTCCAGGTGCCCGAAAAACGGCCTTTTTTCAGTAAAGCTCCAGAAATTGCGCACCGCCTCAAAACCTGTCTCCCCTTCGGAATGCAATATCTCGGACTGCTTTTGCTCGGATTCTCCTCTTCCTCCTCCGGCAATAATCCTCTGAGTCGCTATCGTAAGCCTCATTTTTTCATCGGGAGCCGTGTCGATACCGACCGCGCGGATAAACTCAATGTCCTTGATCTGGGTGGCGCCCTGAAAAGAGATCTTGCACCCCGTCAGCACGAACGATATGATCAGGACACAGCAAAGCGCAATGATCGTTTTAGCGTATCTCATATCGCTCTTCTCCTTTTTTTGTTCGTCGTTCTGAGATTCAGCGGGCGCTTATTATGCGAAGCGAACGGGAAGCGGAACACAGCGTCCTCCATGTTCTTCCCTTCCCCTCCGGCGAAAGGCGAGAGGTACGGAACACCAAACACTTCCATCCTGGCAAGGTGGATGAGCAGTAATATCGCACCGATACTCAGGCCGTAAAGCCCGATTATGCTGCTGAATACGGCAAATATGAACCTCCAGATCCTCAGGGCATTGGAAAAATCCTGGTTGGGCATGGTAAAAGCGGATATGGCGGTAACAGCGATTATGACCACTACCGCCGGAGAAACCAGCCTTGCATCCACAGCAGCCTGTCCTACCACCACGGCTCCGACGACAGAAACAGCCTGGCCTATGTTCTTCGGCAGTCTTAATCCGGCTTCCACCAAAACTTCAAAGGCCAGCAGCATAAACAATACCTCTATGAATGTTAAAAACGGCACGCCTTCTTTCGAAGCCGTGATCGCCAGTGCGAGATCTGTCGGCAGCATCTCGATGTGGAACGATGATACCGAAATGTAAAAACCGGGCAGGAATAAGGTGACAAACATAAGGGCATAGCGCATCATCCTGATTATCGAATTGACGATGAAGTTTTGCGAATAATCCTCGGGAGCCTGAAGGAACGCCCCGAATGTGCCCGGTACTATGATGGCGACCGGGATCCCGTCGATCATGAGCCCCACTCTTCCCTCAACGATATTGGAACAGAATTTGTCAGGCCTTTCCGTTGTTATTACCTGCGGAAAAGGAGACAATTTATTGTCGGCAACAGCCTCTTCGATAACTCCGGTGGACAGCACGGCATCTATTTTTAAGCTGTCCAGCCGTTTTTTCAGTTCCTCGACGATGTGCGCATTTGTCAGACCCCTGATGTACATGATGGCGATCCGTGTCGCGGTCTGCTTCCCGATCTTCTTTTCTTCAATGACGAGCCTGGCATTTTTAATCTTCATCCTGATCGTAGCCGTGTTTGTCCTCAGGTTTTCCACAAAGGAGTCTTTCGATCCCTTTATCACATTCTCGCCAGTCGGCTCAGAAATCTCCCTTTCCTGGAATCCTTTGATTTCAAAAGTCACGGCAGTTTTATCATCATCGAATATCAGGGCGATCGACCCGTCGATTATATCGTTCACGCATTCAAAAAAACTGCGGCGGACTTCCACAGATGCATGGTAGATCGCACCATACTCAATCATGCTGATTATTTCAGATGTGCTGCCGCACCGGCTGAGGATGCTTTCCTGAAACAGCGGCTTCAATACATCATCGTCCGTGGCCTTTTTGTCAACCACTCCGTCTATGAACACCATCGTTACAGGCAGATCTTCCCGCCCGTTTATATGCAGCTTGCGGAAAACTATGTCGCTGCTGCTTTTCAGCATCTCCTCCACATTGGCAGTCGTCAGTTCCGGCTCTGCATTATCCTGCCTGGACGAAGCAGCGTTATCGCTCTTCCCGGACATCGCACTTTCCGTATTCTCCGCAGACCCATCCTGTTGAGCAGCGTCGGACGACTTAGCGTCACTGTCGGTTTCAGGCGCTGTACTTCCCTCCGGCATTACCACCCTGTCCGAATTACTGGCAATGTTGCTGCGTTTCCTTGATTTATCCCTTTTGGAGCGTCTTAACATAGAATCACATTCCCCCGTCTCATGTGATATTATTTGCATTTCATTCATGAGACATGCAATGTGGCAGCGTGACGATTTTGTCAAGGGGACGGTCCTGTCACGGGGACGGTTCTTGTGACATGTCAGGGGGACGGTCCTGTCACGGGGACGGTTCTTCTGACATGTCAGGGGGACGGTCCTGTCACCGGGACGGTTCTCGTATCCGGAGGACAGGCAGGATGACGGCCGATCAGCATTTATTCAGGCAGGTATAAATTCAATGATCGAACTTAAATCCAATCTTAATCATAAGAAAGTACAAATGATGTAATGGTAAGCTCTATTGACGCAGGAGCTACTTTATACATAAAATATATGTAATGGCTCCGTTATGTTTTTGCCTCCAGGCGGTAAGGGGTTTGATCGTACATAGGAGCAACCGGATATTATGATCCAAACTGTGATCGATGCATACGGATAATGAGCGGTTAACTGCTCATCCGGATGCAAAGATCGATGGAGCCTTTAATGGAATTAAGGGTGTAAACCCAAGTGTATGGAGAAAAAAATTTATAATGGAGGTAGAAAAATGTTTAATAACATTCCCAAAGCAAAAGTCGGGATCGTAGCTGTAAGCCGTGACTGTTTCCCCGAATCATTGTCTGTTAACAG
>JAAZKL010000089.1 GCA_012799845.1 Clostridiaceae bacterium | reverse complement strand
GACATGGAAAATGAAGCTGTGCTGGCCAAGGGGCTTTGCGACAGGATCGGCATAGACAATTCGTTCATAAAGCATACCAAAACAGGAAGCGACACCATCGTGATAGATGTCGACATGACGAACCACAGATCGGCGATAAAGCAGGTCATCGGGGTTCTGACAGGTGAAAGGACCGGAGTTATCGGCAACATGTCCGAGATAGCGGCAGTGGGGCATCGTATCGTTCACGGCGGAGAAAAGTTTCATGACTCGGCGATAATCGATGAAAACGTTATGTCTGCAATAAGGGAGTGTATCGACCTTGCGCCGCTCCACAACCCGCCGAACATCATAGGTATAGAGGCGTGCCAGCACATAATGCCCGACACTCCGATGGTAGCTGTGTTCGATACCGCATTCCACCAGACGATCCCCCAGTATGCATATCTCTACGCACTGCCGTACGAAATGTATGAAAAGCACGGGATCAGAAAATACGGTTTCCACGGGACATCCCACAAATATGTCGCACAGAGGGCTGCAGCCATGTTGGAAAAACCCCTGAGTGAACTGAAGCTGGTGACCTGCCACCTTGGCAATGGAGCAAGCGTATGTGCAGTCGAGTACGGAAAATCCGTAGAGACCAGTATGGGCTTTACTCCTCTGGATGGCCTCGCAATGGGGACCAGGAGCGGTTCAGTGGATCCGGCTGTTGTCAAGTTCCTGATGGAAAATGAGAAGATGACGCCGAAGGAAATCGACGAACACCTCAACAAGAAGTCCGGCGTACTTGGGATTTCAGGCGTCAGCAGTGATTTCAGGGACCTGGAGGATGCGATCGATAACGGCAATGAAAGAGCACGGCTGGCCATCAAAATATTCTGCTATCGTGTCAAGCAGTACATCGGCAGCTATGCGGCCGTCATGAACGGGCTGGATGCCGTGGTATTCACGGCGGGGATCGGCGAAAACAATCCTCTGGTGAGAGGCATCGTCATGGAAAACCTGGATTTCCTGGGCCTGCGTATAGACCCCGAGAAGAACAAGGTCAGAGGCAAAGAGATGGATATAAGCGCTGAGGATGCAAAAGCCAGAACGCTTGTCATACCAACCAACGAAGAGCTTGCCATAGCCAGGGAGACGTTGAAGCTGATATCCGGATGAGGTGCCCGAATGAGCTGTCCGAAGGTATTCTATGGGTATCCTCAGGATATTCTTAGTATATCCGAGGGTATCCTTAGGACCGGAGTGATGTCAGAACGATTGCCTTGACAATGCTGGCATTACTTAGTATAATGTTCCTTGTTGCTGATTTGAGGGGTATCGCTTATGAAGGTTGATATTTCGGATATTTTAACGATAAGTGGTGCCGGCATGGAGATCGACTGGACCGGGGCGCCACCGGAGAGGGAGCCTGCAGATGGATTCGTCATCGACAGCGACATTTCCTTCTCGGGCACTTTGACCAACAATAACGGTATCCTGCATCTTGACGGATGGCTTGAAGCTGTATACAAAAGCGCCTGCTACAGATGCCTTGGCGAAATCGGCGGAGCATTGAGACTGAGGATAAAGGAAAACTTTTCAGGCAGTACCGATGCCGAGCAAAACGACATGTATCCTTTCGAGGGAAAAAAACTTGACATCAGCAGGGCACTTAATGATAATATAATTCTGAACCTTCCGATGAAGCATTTATGCTCGGAACAATGCAGGGGATTATGCAGCAAATGCGGAGCCAACCTAAACGAGGTTCAGTGCGGTTGCAGCGATGATGCCATCGATCCGCGCATGGAAGGTCTGTACAAATTTTTTGAAAGATCGTGACATTCGATTATCAGGGGAGGTGTTAGAATATGGCGAACCCAAAACGTAGATGGTCCAAAGCCAGGACAGGCAAAAGGAGATCCCAGTGGAAGCTGTCCAAGCCCACTCTGGTCAGCTGCCCTCAGTGTCATACGCTGAAAGCTCCCCACATAGTCTGTAAGGAATGTGGTTATTATGATGGCAAGGAAGTCCTTAAGGAAGCTGAGGCATAAAAGTCCGGTTTATTAACGATCGGATCTGGACGATGAAAAAAAGGCTGTCTTGAAAAAGGCAGCCTTTTTAAGTGGAAAGAGGTGCGGTGACACACCTCTGAAATCGGTATGGGGACACTTCTCTGCGTCCTCGTGGGACATTCCTCAGCCCGAAAGGAATTCTACTTTGTGGAGGAGTGTCCCCGCACCTCTTTCTGGTTGAGAAGTGTCACGCGTGAAAAAGGTTTGGTGACACACCTCTACAGGAAGTATTCCTCCAGGGTTGAGGTATGTCACACATTTGATATAAAATACCTTTTAGGGGTTAGTATTAGTTTAAGGCAGGTACGGATGAAGAAGAAAATCGTTATAACCAGTGTACAACCGAACAGCGCCGCGATGGAGGCAGGTATCGAACCGGGGGATCTGCTGCTGACCGTTAACGGCCAGCAGATCACAGACATATTCGATTACCGTTTCCTCACCACAGACTCGAACATCATTCTGGAAATTGGGAAATGGAACGGCGAGATCTGGGAAGTCGAAATCGAAAAAGACGAATATGAGGACCCGGGTATCGAGTTTGAGGATCCCCTGATCTCTGGAGCAAAACACTGTACGAATAATTGCCTTTTCTGCTTCATCGACCAGCTTCCGAAGGGGATGCGGAAAACCCTGTATTTCAAAGATGATGATTCAAGGCTCTCATTCCTCAGCGGCAACTATGTGACGCTGACCAACATGAGAAGGGGAGAACTCGAAAGGATAGTGCGGTACAGGATGACGCCGGTGAATGTGTCCGTCCATACCACAGATCCCGAACTCAGGATGAAAATGCTGGGGAACCGGTTCGCAGGAGATGTGCTCAAAAAGATCAGGATCCTCACTGACGGCGGTATAAATGTGAATGCCCAGATAGTATTGTGCAAAGGGCTCAACGACGGTCCTGAACTGGACAGGACCCTGAAAGATCTGTCAGCATTGTGGCCCGGCATGGCAAGCATATCCGTTGTACCTGTCGGCCTGACGAAATGGAGGGAAGGACTGTATCCGCTCGAGCCTTTCACAGCCGATGAAGCCGCTCAGATACTGGCCCAGGTCGGCCAATGGCAGAAGAAGTTCCTTGACGAATACGGAACAAGACTGGTTTACCTGGCTGATGAACTTTACATAAAAGCCGGGGTTGAACTGCCATTATATGAAGAATATGAGGATTTTCCGCAGATAGAGAACGGTGTCGGGCTGATGACCCAGTTTATATATGAATTCAAAAGGTATCTTGATGAAAACGGCAGTATACTGGACAAGCAGTGGAAGGGCCGGCCGCCCAGAACTGTCAGCATAGCGACCGGCAGATGCGCTGCAGGGTACATCGGACAAATGACACAGATGCTTGAAGAAAGGTTTGACGGACTGAAGATAAACGTTTATGCGATAGAAAACAATTTTTTTGGAGAAAATGTCACGGTGACGGGTCTTCTTACCGGCCGCGACATAGCAGATCAGCTCGGAGACAGGACGCTGGGCGGCGAACTGCTGATTTCCAGGAGCATGCTGAAATCGGGAGAAGAACTGTTTCTGGACGACTTTACCGTTGAAGAACTTGGCTCGGTACTGGACATTAAAATCACCGTAACAGAAAATGACGGCGCAGACTTCATCGTTAAGGTTTTGGGAACATCGTGCAGAGAGGGTGAATCGTTTGGCGAAACCGATCGTTGCGATAGTTGGCAGGCCTAATGTAGGCAAATCCACATTTTTTAATTACGTATGCGGAAAGCGGATCTCCATCGTGGAAGATACGCCGGGCGTGACCAGGGATAGGATATATGCGGAAGCCGAGTGGAGAAACAGGACATTTACTCTTATCGACACCGGGGGCATCGAGCCTTATGCCGAGGACAAGATAATGCAGCAGATGCTCAGGCAGGCTGAGGTGGCGATAGAACTGGCGGACGTTATAGTTTTCATGGTCGACGCAAAGGAAGGTGTGACCGCGTCAGACAAGGAAGTAGCGTCCATGCTGCGCAAATCGAACAAACCTGTGGTGCTGGTCGCCAACAAGGTCGACAACATTGGTGATCCGCCACCGGAAGTTTATGAATTCTACAACCTTGCCATGGGCGATGTGGAAGTGGTATCATCCATCCATGGACTCGGTATGGGCGATCTGCTGGATAGAATATTCAGCTATTTCCCTGATGAAAAGCAGGAGGAGACTGAAGAGGACGTCATAAAAGTTGCTGTCATCGGGAAGCCCAATTCAGGAAAGTCGTCACTGGTCAACAGGATCATCGGCGAGGAGAGAGTAATAGTGAGCGACATCCCGGGAACCACAAGGGATGCGATAGACACATATGTGGAGCAGGACGGCGGCAAATTCGTGCTCATAGATACCGCTGGCATACGCAGGAAAAGCAGAATAACGGAGAACATCGAAAGATACAGTGTACTCAGGTCGTGGACGGCGATAGAAAGGTCTGATGTCTGTATCATAATGATAGATGCACAGGATGGTGTAACGGAACAGGATACCAAGATAGCCGGATATGCCCATGAGCAGGGGAAAGCATCCTTGATAGTCATAAATAAATGGGACCTTATTGAAAAAGAAACCGGCACGATGGAGGAGTACCGCAGAAAAGTCGTAGAGAAGCTGGGATTCATGCAATATGCGCCGGTGCTGTTCATATCCGTCAAGACAGGACAGAGGGTGCACAGGGTTCTGGAACTGGTGAAATTCGTGTACGGTCAGGCGTCGCTCAGGATTTCCACAGGGATGCTCAATGACCTGCTCAATGAAGCAACCGCCATGGTACAGCCGCCGTCCGACAAAGGCAGGAGGCTGAAACTGTATTATGCCGTCCAGTCTGCGGTGAGGCCGCCCAAGTTTATCATTTTCATAAATGATAAAGAACTTTTTCATTATTCATATGAACGTTACCTTGAGAACCAACTGAGAAAAAGTTATGGATTTGAGGGTACGCCGATAAGGTTCATATACAGGGAACGGGACAGGGAGTGACCTGCCCCTCTGTTACCTGCAGGCTGTGAAGACGAAGCTTGTCAAAAAATACTGGCATATGGGGGAATCCACTCATGTATTTAAGAATAGCACTTGCCATTATAGCCGGATACCTGCTGGGAAGCCTGAACACATCGCTGATAGTAGGCAGGTTCTACGAAGTGGATGTGAGAAAGCACGGCAGCGGGAACGCAGGCATGACCAACACTCTGAGGACGCTTGGGAAGAAAGCCGCATTGTTCGTGGTACTTGGCGACATCGCAAAGGGCATTCTGGCTTATCTTGCAGGTTATTACATATACGGAGGACATCCTGGCGGACTGCTTGGAGGTACTGCATGCATACTAGGACATATATGGCCTGTCTTCTTCAGGTTCAGGGGAGGCAAGGGAGTCCTGACAGCATTTGCCGTGCTTCTGATGTTCGACTGGGCGATCGCACTGGGGCTTTTTCTGGTATTTATCATAATACTGCTGATCACACGTTACGTTTCGCTGGGCTCGGTCACTGCAGCATTTCTTTTTCCCATTGCTGCCGCAGTTTTCGGAAGGGATGTTCCTACTATGGTTTTCTCGGGTATAATCGCACTGATCATTATCATAAAACACCGTGAAAATATCAAAAGGCTGCTGAATGGCACGGAATCGAAATTTTCTCTCAGCAGGAAATGAAATACGGAGGGATCGCTATGGTAAGGAATATTTCTGTCCTTGGAGCAGGAAGCATGGGTACGGCTGTCTCCGTTCTGCTGGCCGGCAACGGGCATAACGTGCTGATGTGGTCGTTATACAAAGACGAAGTGGATATGATCAATAATGTGAGGGAACAGAAGGATAAGCTTCCTGGCGTGATCATCCCACAGAGCGTCAGATGCACAGGAGACCTTGAGGAGGCGGCGCGTTTTTCTGATATCTTTGTCCTTGCAATACCGTCGCAGAGGGTCAGGGAAAACGTAAAGGCTATTGCTTCGGTCAGGCCTAAACCGTCGGTTATAAGCTGTTTTTCAAAGGGCCTGGAGAGGGAATCCGGGCTCAGGATGTCAGAAGTCATAAAAGAGGAACTGCCTGGTGCCACAGTTGTGGCAATGTCCGGACCCTGTCATGCCGAAGAACTTTCAAGGGGCATACCGACTGCATATGTCGCAGCTTCTGAAAGCAGGAAGGCGGCTGAAATGATACAGGACCTGTTCATGTCGCACAGGTTCAGGGTATATACGAATCCGGACATCGTCGGCGTTGAACTCGGAGGAGCGATAAAGAATGTAATAGCGCTGTGCGCAGGGATATCTGACGGTCTCGGATATGGAGATAATACGAAGGCGGCATTGATGACAAGGGGCATAGCCGAGATATCAAGGCTCGGATGTGCGATGGGCGCCTTAAGGCAGACGTTTTCAGGTCTCGCAGGCATCGGCGATCTGATCGTTACCTGCACGAGCATGCACAGCAGGAACAGGCGTGCGGGGATACTCATCGGGAAGGGTTTGTCCGTGGACCAGGCCATGGAAGAGGTAAAAATGGTCGTGGAGGGAGTGTACACGACGGAACCTGTCTATAACCTTTCAAGGAAGCTTGGGGTCAGGATGCCGATTACAGCAGAGGCATATGCGATCCTGTTTGAAGGCAAGGATCCGGCAAGTGCCGTGTCTGCGCTGATGAGCAGGGACAAGACCTGTGAGCACGAGGCAGAAGACCTGGACGATGTTTGGAAATGATCCGGACAATATCTGCGGATAATCCGGACAGTATCTGCGGATGATCCGGACAATTCCGGAATTGATTCAGATAATGCCGGGGAATGCCTGGAAGCGATCCGGATAATGCCTGAGAGCGATCCGGAAGGGTTTATCTTTTGGGAAATAGGTCAAATTTTCAATTATAGGGGCCTTTATTTCCCAAATTCCTACGATTCTGCAAGCGCACCTTATAAAAGTTGCAAATCAAGTCACATAATAGTTTATTACAAGATTTATGTTTACTTTATGCAGGAAAAGATGCATTTCTTTTTATCCACTTGCACTATACTTGAAATTTTGCTCAGTGAAGTAAAACTTAGTATGGTGATGTAGTTCATGGTGATGTAGTTTACGCTGATGAAGCAGCATTTTAAGCAACTAAACAAGTGTAAACATGCAACATTTGCCATTCGATTGACATAATATAAAGATATGAATAACATAGCACGGTCCATAGCACGGTCCGTAAAACGGTCCATAGCACGGTCCATAACACGGTCCGTAAAACGGTCCATAGCACGGTCCATAGCACGGTCCGGAGGATATTGCCATGAGTTATTGTTGCCTGGGTCACGGGTGGCCATTTGCCTGGATGTCGTATATCAGGATACCGGATGCGGCGCATTTCAATGCTGAACATATGTTTTTCAATAATATGCACTATGAAAGATTTAACGACGCATATACCAGGGGTTCTGTTATAGGGCACCAGGAATACTTCAATGAAGCAAATATCATAGATACAATTACAGAGTACCCGGAATACTTAAATAAAGGGTATCCCAGGAGCTATTATACGTCGTGCCCAAAGGGATTCAATGCAGCATATGCGATGATCATTGCCGGACCTGACTACCCATCCATTACAGGTCTGGTAACCTTCGCCGATACTCCGGCAGGTACAATGGTTTGCGTCGATGTGAAAGGATTGCCTGAATACAGGCCGGCTACGGATGATAAGAGCCCCGCGGGTCCTTTTGGATTCCATTTACATGAAGGATGTCTGTGTGAAGTCGGGGGTCCGGAAAAGCCATTCGAAGGCTGCGGAGGACACTGGAATCCGACGAAACAGCCTCACGGCAATCATGCGGGGGATTTTCCCGTATTGGTGTCAAGCAACGGCAGAGCAAGGATGTGCTTTGTGACAGACCGCTTCACTGTCGATGAAATAATCGGAAGGACTGTTATCATACATGAAAATCCTGACGATTACAGGTCTCAGCCTGCTGGCAATTCAGGAAGGCGGATCGCATGCGGCAGCATCAGGCCGTGGGATTCGGTGCAGTGGCTTTCTTGAATACGCATCTGACATAGTGACAGATTGACATAATAACGTCATGATATAATAACAACTATAGCAAGCGCCGGCATATTTGCTTCGTCACAGTTGAAAGAAGAGCAGTGTCACAACTGAAAGCAGAGCAATGTCACAACACATATCACAGAGACAGCAGGGCAGTATCACAGCCGAAAGCTAGGCAATGTCACAGCGCATATCAGGCACGATTGAAATCACAGGTCACATATCGTAACTGTCGCATGTCACGGATGCCGCATGTCACAGATGCCGGATCACAGACGCCGAATCACAAGTACCGGACCACACACGCCAAATTACTAGTGCCGGACCACACACGCCGAATCGCAAGTGCTGGACCACAGATACAGAATCACAAATGTCGGATCACATATGCATGATCACAGATACCACATGCCGCAATGCCGGATCACTGTTGCCGGAGGAACCGGTCCATCAGCCTGTAGCCTTCAGCTATATATATCCCGGTTTTCTGCGCTTCGAACTCGTCATATCCTGCGACGCCCGACGGCTTTGCGCTGCGTTTCCTGTAGATGATGTATGGTACGGGGTCTGCTGCATGCGTCCTGGTTGATAGCGGAGTTGGGTGGTCGGGAAGCACCATCAGGCTGAAATCATCGTAATCTGCCAGACCCTTGAGCAACGTTCCGACGACAAGTTCGTCGATCAGTTCGATGGACCTGACCTTGTTTTCTATCTCGAACCTGTGGCCGCACTCGTCCGGAGCTTCTATATGGACATATACACAG
>JAAZKL010000088.1 GCA_012799845.1 Clostridiaceae bacterium | reverse complement strand
GGGGGCAGCTCCCGTGTATTTAGGCAGCAATGACGCGTGTACATTTATACACCCGTATTTCGGTATGTCCAGCACGGATTTCGGCAGTATCCTTCCGTAAGCAGCCGTAATTATGACATCGGGCTCAAGCTCCCCGAGCGTTTCTGCAAACTCAGGCGTCCTGACCTTTTTCGGCTGCAGAATGTTGCTGATGCCGAGCCTTATTGCAGCCTCCTTGACAGCAGGCGGTTTCAGTACGCTCTGGCTTCTTCCCGCGGGCTTGTCGGGCTGCGTAACGACGGCAACCACATCATAGCCGCCTTCGACCAGCGCTTCCAGGCAGGGCACGGCAAAGTCAGGAGTGCCCATGAACACTATCCTCATGATTCCTGCTCCATCCTGTCCAGCTCTTCTTCATCGAGGAAGCGTATCACCTTGTCCGTGAAAAGGATCCCGTCAAGGTGGTCAACCTCGTGGCATACGGCCTGGGCCATGAAGCCTTCGCTCTCTATCGTTATCTTTTCACCCTTGCGGTTGAGCGCTTCCACGACTACGCGGGCAGGGCGTTCCACCTCTCCCCAGATGCCCGGAATGCTCAGACATCCCTCGATCGTGGTTTGCTGGCCGGTCTGCTCCTTAATGACAGGGTTTATCAGTTCCACCAGCCCTTCACCAATATCTATCACCACGACCCTCCTGAGCACACCCACCTGGGGTGCGGCAAGGCCTGCCCCGTTCGCCTTGTACATAGTATCTGCCATATCATCGAGCAGTATTAGTATATTGTCGTTGATCTCGGTGACTTCGCGGGACTTTTTCCTCAGGATCTCGTCCCCATCCTTTAAAATATTCCTTATAGCCATACATTCACTCCTGCATCCCGGCATCCGTGCCGGCCCCTACCGGATCGCGGCCCGAAACCGCATCTCCGCCCGCAGCCAGGCAGCATGCCTGATAGATTTGCCAACACTATATAGAGTTTACCATCCAATCCATTATATCAAACAGGTATATGCGCTGCAATAAACCCGCATGGCGAAACGGTCCGCATGGATGCAAGCTTCGGAGCAGCCGGCACGCCGCCCCGGGAAATTCCGGGTCACATCATGCTGGTGGGATCGATGTCGATACTGATGTCCGCGTCACTTTTCCCCCTGTTTTTCATGAAATGATCCGTTAGCCTGGAAAGAATTGCGGAAAGCCTGCTCAGCGAACCGCACTTTGCAATCACCCTCCACCTGTAGCGGTTCCTCAGCCGTGCGATCGGCGCCCTCACAGGCCCCGGCAGCAGTTCATCCCCCGCACTGGCGTCAAATCCGCCAGCCAGAAAATCGTAGGCGTCCTTTGCCTTTGACAGCGCGATCCTGTCGTTGACAGAGCTGACGACGACCATTGCTATATGCGTAAATGGCGGATAGCAGAGCCTTTTCCTGATCTGCTGCTCCTGCCTGAAAAAAGTTTCGTAATCGTGTCGGCTGGCAGCGGTTATGCTGTAGTCTTCGGTATTATATGTCTGTATTATCACTCTCCCCGGCATGCTGCCTCTTCCGGCCCTGCCGGCCACCTGGGTCAGGAGCTGGAACGTCCTTTCCGATGCCCTGAAGTCATCCATGCCCAGCATGCTGTCCGCCACCAGCACCCCCACCAGCGTTACATTCGGGAAATCATGCCCCTTTGCGATCATCTGCGTCCCGATAAGTATGTTTATGTTCTCCTTCCGGAATGTGTCCAATATCTCTTCGTGCGAGCGTTTTCCGGTGGTGGTATCCATATCCATCCTGATAACGGAAGCATCCGGGAAATATTTGTGCAGTTCCTCCTCCACCTTCTGCGTACCGATGCCGAACTGCCTTATATGGCCGCTGCCGCATTTCGGGCAAACTGACGGCATCTTTACAGTATAGCCGCAGTAATGGCATATCAGCCGGTCGTCAATCGAGTGATAGGTCATAGTGATGCTGCAATGCCTGCATTTGAGCCGGATGCCGCAGTTCCTGCACAACACGAATGAAGCATATCCCCTCTTGTTGAGGAAAAGCATGGTCTGCTGGCCGCTGGCGATGTTCTTTTCTATCTCGGCGGAAAGCAGTATACTGAAGATCGTTTTATTGCCCAACTCCAGTTCTTTTCTCATGTCGACCATCGCAACACCGGGCATCACCATCTCGTTGGCCCGCTCCCTCATCACGGCCAGCCCGATCCTGCCTTCCAGCGCCCTCTGATAGGTGCTGACCGAGGGAGTCGCCGAACCATAGATGAGCACCGCTCCGCTGTACATGCACCTCTTTGCCGCTATCTGTGCGGCGTGGTACTTGGGTGTTGTCTCTGATTTATATGTCGTCTCGTGCTCTTCGTCGATAATGACCAGCCCGGGCCTGTCAAAGGGCGCAAATATGGCTGACCTGGCGCCGACGACCACCTTTACGTTCCCGTCCCGGATAAGCCTCCACTGGTCATAACGCTCACCAGGCGACAGCCTGCTGTGCATGACAGCCACCATATCCCCGAACCGTCCCCTGAAGCGGTCCACCATCTGCGGTGTGAGCGAGATCTCAGGCACCAGCACTATGGCCTGTCTGCCCCTGTCCAGAACGTACTGTATAAGCTGAAGATAGACTTCCGTCTTCCCGCTCCCGGTAACGCCGTGCAGCAGTACTTCATGGAACTTCCCGGTGTCGATGAGGGCTTTGATGTTTTCCAGAACCGTCTTCTGCTCGCGTGTCGGTTCCATAGGTTCTGTGGGCTCCACTTTCCTGTGCCTGAGCGGATCCCTCTTAACTTCCAGGTCCATATAGCTTATGTATCCGTACTTGCTCAAGGTATCCAGCACCGATGCCGACACGCCTGCGAACCTCATGAGATCCTGCACCGCTATATACTCATTCTCCAGCAGCATCTCCAGCACCCTGATCTGCTGGATCCTCTTTATTACGCCTGTCTCTATGTCTGAAGACACTTCCTCCGGCGGCATCGCCAGGCAGGCCGCCCTGACGGTCTTTGCCCTGACGGCGGAAGAGTACTGCTCAGTTATCCTGACCAGGCCCTGATCGGCCAGTTCTTCCAGATTCCTTCCAAAATTGCTTTTCCTGCCGTATAACTTTTTCAGTTCTTCATACTCGATGCTTCCGTCATTCGAACTTATCAGATCGATCAGCAGTTTTTTGTTGGGCGTAAGATCTTTATACGCTTCATCATACAGACCAGGGCCATGACAGGATCCATCACCGGATCTGCCCTGCACAGCAAAGTTGCCGTCAGTACGGACACCGCTGTCATGAGTACAGCAGCTTCCATCAGCGGAGCCGTTGTCATGAGTACAGCAGCTTCCATCAGCGGAGCCGCCGTCATCTGCAAATCCACTGCCGTCAGCGCGGTTATCGCCGCCGGCCAGTTCGACGATCTGCAGGCTCCTGACATCGATACCAGGCGGGAGCATGCACCTGAAAGCCTGGCTGTAAGTGCAGAAATACCGGCGCTTCATCCAGGCGGCAAGGTCGATCTGCGAAGGCAGCAGCACCGGCTTTTTGTCTACGACCTTCTTTATCTCCTTGAGTCCGTCAAATTCCGAATTGTCTGCAAAACCGATGACATAGCCTTCCTTCGGCCTGCTTCCCCTGCCGAACGGAACGATGACCCTCATCCCCACTTCAAGCTTTTCATGGAACTCTTCGGGGACAATATAATGGTATTCCCTGTCAAAATCACGGGTCGTGCCATTTATGACTACTACAGCGATTTTTTTCATCTTCTCCTCTATCATCCGATCAGTCCTGTATCGATATTTCTTATTTCATCCTCCGCTACGTAAATTATACAATAATGGTCCGCCGTTTGCTATCGGTCATGCCGGATCAGTATCACTGCAAGGATGTTCCCGGTTTTTTTCAGATGCATAAAGAATTTACCGCTGCATGCGGGACCGATATAAAAAATGCGCGTCAAACAAATACGGCCTCCTCCTGATGCAGCCTGCGTAAAGTTATTGTTCGCAGCCAAATGCTGGGGTATAATATGAGAAGATATACATACCGTGCAACATCGGCATGCATTCCTTAGGGTTTGCCGGAATGCTGCCTGTATTTTGCCTGTATGCTTCCCGGAATGCGTGCAGGAATTTTTATCGTGAAAGGACGGACACAGGAATGATCATAATCGGCGAAAAACTCAACAGCACGAACAAAGCGGCAAGGGCTGCCATCGAATCCTGCGACGCCGCATTCGTACATGATATGGCAAAAAATCAGCTGGCTGCCGGCGCGTCATATATCGATCTGAATGCGGGAATGTTCGTCGAAGATGAGCCCGAGAAACTGGAATGGCTGGTCAAAACGGCCCAGGAGGCCGTAGACGCTCCTTTTTCGCTGGACTCTCCCAACTCCGAAGCACTGAAAAGGGCACTGAAGATAGTAAAAACGAAACCCATCATCAACTCCATCACTCTTGAAAAGGAACGATTCGATTCCATACTGCCTCTCGTGCTCGAATACGGCACAGGGGTGATCGCCCTTTGCATGGACGACAGCGGCATGCCTGAGACGACGGAAGAGAGGGTCGCCATAGCGGACAAGCTTATTGCAGGGCTTACTGCAAAGGGCGTAAACATCTCCGATATCTACATCGACCCTATGGTCAGACCGGTGGGTACCGGTTCACATTATGGCACGGTAGCCCTGGAGACGATCCGCAGCGTCCGTTCCCGGTTCCCCGAAGTGCATATCACATGCGGCCTGAGCAACATATCTTTCGGCCTGCCTGCGAGAAAAGTACTGAACCAGGCTTTCCTTATCGCAGCGATGACATGCGGTCTCGACTCCGCGATACTCGATCCGCTGGACAAAAGGCTGATGGCTTATATATATGCAGCAGAGGCATTGCTGGGCAGGGATGACTTCTGCATGGATTATCTTGCAAAATACAGGGAGGGTCTCATAGATCTGCCCTGAAAATCCTGCTCACGCGCCATAAGACTATGCCGTTTTGCTTCACAGGGCCTGCAGGCTCTCGTCGGAAGTATGGCATACCCGTGCCAGAAGACTTGCTGACCCGCGTCAAGGGACTTGCAGACCCGTGTCAGAGGACTTGCAGACCCGTGTCAGAGGACTTTTAACCCGCCTTTATGCGGGTATTTGTGTACATGCCGGGAGGTTCGAATGAGAATCGTCGGGATCGTAGCTGAATTCAACCCGTTCCATCACGGACACCTTTATCATCTTCAGTCCGCCCGCAGACTGACCGAAGCTGATTGTGTCGTTATAGTGATGAGCGGCAATTATACCCAGAGGGGCGAACCTGCCCTGGTCAGCAAATGGGCAAGGGCCGAAATGGCTTTACTGGCCGGAGCAGATCTTGTGATAGAACTGCCTGTCGCCTATGCCATGGGCAGTGCCGAATATTTTGCGTTCGGCGCCGTCAGGCTGCTCGACAGCCTGGGAGTCGTTAACGCGATATGCTTCGGCAGTGAATCCGGAAACATCGAAAACCTGCAGGCGATCGCCGCCATCCTTGCGGATGAGCCTGCAGAATACAAGGAACTTCTTAAGGTCCAGCTTTCCGGCGGCCTCTCATTCCCTGCCGCAAGACAAAAAGCCCTTTCGTGCTATTTGCGGAGCAAATATGGGAAAGACAGGATCACACGGCTGCTTAAAAGCTCCAACGACATCCTGGGAGTCGAATACCTGAAAGCATTGCTGCGCCTTGACAGCAAAATACAGCCCGTCACGATCAACCGGGTAGGCAGCGGTTACAACTCGACGGAACTGAGCGGGAAATTCAGCAGCGCCACCTCCATAAGAAAAGTCCTCAGCGTCAATCATTGGCGGTGTGCAAAGAAGCTCCTCGAATCCTCCATGCCCACAGAGTCGCTGTCAGTTCTGGAGCGTGAGATCGAGCTCGGCAGGGGGCCTGTCTTCCCTGCTTTATTCGGTTCCCCGATGATATCCCTGATCAGGAGGATGTCCGCCGACCAACTGAGGAGCCTTCCGTATATGGAAGCAGGCCTGGAAAACAGGCTAAAACTGGCCGCAGACAAATCCGGCACATACGAGGAACTGGTCAATAATGTCACCACAAGGCGCTACACCACCACCAGGATACAAAGGATACTTTTCAGCCTGCTGATCGGCCTTGACAGCGGGACATTCGGGTACTTCAACAGCCTGGGCGGGCCTGCATATATCAGGATCCTCGGGTTCAACCGCACAGGCAGGCGGCTCCTGTCAACGATCAGGGGCAAAACAGGTCTGCCTGTCATCACGAAGACTGCGGATTTCAAAACATCGGACATCCCGGGTGTTTCGGAAATGCTGGCTCTTGAGTCGAACGCCACTAACCAGTATGTACTGGGCTTCGAAAATCCATATTTCAGGACATCGGGCAGTGATTTTACTCATAACGTCATAAATATCGATACTTCGGTAAAAGACGCATAAAAATTTGCGAATGTTTTCTTAATTATTTCGTATATCGGAAGGAATTTTTTCAGCCATATAGAATAGATATATATTAACATGATGGAGGTGCATTATGAAATACTTGTCCAAAGCTATCGATTTCGCTATTAAAAACTGGATGCTCATCATTCCCGTGTTTGCTTTGATGGCTATAGTCAACCTCATACAAAGCGGGGCAGCAGCCGGTCTGGTTTCGTTGATTACGCTCGCAGACATGGACAAATTCACCAGTGTGGAGGGATTGCTCAGCGTTATCCCGGTCATTTTCGGAGCAATAGTTGGAGGCAGTATCCTGGCACTTGTAGCAAGGTTTATCTATGAACCCGTAACATACGGCCTTGCAGGCAAAGGCATAGAAATGGGAAGCGCAAGTCTGAACGACTTTGGAGCAGCACTGAAAGAAAACATAGTAAAATTTGTCATGTTCTTTATAGGGTCACTTGTTGTGAACCTGGTTCTCGGTATCGCTTCATTTTTGGTCATGCTTATCATGATCCTGCTGGTCAGTTTGCTGAAAGGTTTTGGTGTCGTTTTAATGATTATCGTGATCATCGGACTCGTAATTTTCTACATAGCATTCGGCACACTTATCAGCCTCTGGTTTCCGGCAATGGTCATTGACGGTCTCGACGTATTCGCCGCTTTCAAAAAATCTATTGAAATCGTCAGAAACTGTTTCTGGACGGTATTCGGAATCACAGTGCTGGTTGGTATAGCTGCCAGCATTGCTTCATTCATTCTGGGCTTCCTTGACGGCATACCGGTGCTTGGCACCATCATACT
>JAAZKL010000087.1 GCA_012799845.1 Clostridiaceae bacterium | reverse complement strand
TTTTCCATCTCGATCCTTGCAAGGGATCCGATTTTTTTGAGCATCGCTCCCTGCTTTCCAATAATGATGCCCTTGTGCGACTCCCGTTCGCAGTATATATTCGCCTCGATATCGATCAGGTCCCTGCCTTCCCGTTCCCTGAAGGTAATGATCTCGACGCCTGTGCCGTGAGGGACTTCTTCCGAAACAAGCTCCAGTATCTTTTCCCTTATAAGTTCGGCCGCAAGCATCCTCTCAGCCTGATCCGTTATTATATCATACGGGAAGTACCTCGGACCCTCGGGAAGCAGCTTTTTTATCTCATCGACGACTATGTCCGTTCCCTCGCCGGTGGCCGCGGATATCGGGACGACCGCGGTGAAATCCGCAAGTTGTGAAAAATTCCTGATCGTCTCCAGCAACTCTTCCTTCCTGATGAGATCTATCTTGTTTATTATCAGGATGACCGGAGTTTTCACGGCTTTCAGCTGTTCAGCTATATAAATGTCCCCCGCGCCCGGCTCCTTATCCGTTGCCTCCACGATGAACAGAACTATATCCACTTCATTGAGCGTGCCCTCGGCGATCCTGACCATGTACTCGCCCAGTTTGTTTTTGGGTTTGTGTATGCCTGGCGTGTCTATGACGATTATCTGGCTGTCGCTCGTATTTATTATGGCTTTGATCGTATTCCTGGTCGTCTGGGGCTTGCTCGAAATTATCGACAACTTTTCGCCGATAAGACTGTTTGTAAGCGTCGACTTGCCGACGTTTGGTCGTCCGATGACCGAAACGAATCCGGATCTGAACATATATTACCTCCCTTTTGTGTTGTAGTTGACTGTCTATGAAAAAATCTGGAACAAAAGCAATGTGACCAGAAAGCCAATCACCGCTCCTGCCAGGAGTTCCAATACATTATGTATTTTTCCCTCTAATCTGCTCTGTACTACAAGCAGTGCAACTATCATAAAAAGTATTGTTATCGCCGAATTGTTGGAATAAAGCGCGACCGCTGTTGCGGCTGAAAAAGCTATGGCTGCGTGTCCGCTGGGCATCCCGCCGCTGAAGGGCGTGCCTTTTTTGAACACCGTTTTCAGCACCAGGACCGCTGCCATCGTAAGGACTATTGCAATGACAGTCAGATGCATCGGAGCCTGCTTTATCCTTTCGATGCCGGATTCGAGGCTTGTGCTGACCCTGTCGAAGAATATGAAATATGCCACGACGACGGACAGCAGTGCAGAAATGAGAACGGCGCCTGCCGCCGTGTCCTTGACCAGTTTCGCCCTCGGATGGTAGATCCCGATCAGCGTATCTATCATCACTTCTATCGCCGTGTTGAACAGTTCGCAGATAATGACCAGTGCGACCGTTATGCAGACGATGATAAATTCAAGCCTGGTCAGATCATAAAAAAGAGACAGCCCCAGCACCGTAACCGCAGCCGCTATGTGTATCTTCATGTTGCGCTCGCTTCTGAACGTCGATATTATTCCATTTACGGCATTATTGAAACTTTCGATCAGGCTCCTGCTCTTCATGCTCTCTTTAACCCCAGCTCATCCAGCACAGTTTCCTGCTTTCCCGTCATTTCCCTCTCGTCCTGTTCATTCTCATGGCCGTATCCCAGCAAGTGGTACATACCGTGGGCAGCAAGGAACGCAAGCTCTCTTTCGAGGGAATGCCCGTATAGTTCGGACTGTTTCTTCGCGGTTTCCGCAGAGATCACGATGTCTCCCGCCACAAGAAGCCCTTCGTCCGGGTCCGAATCTTTGCCGATATCGTTTATTTTTCCTTTTATTATGTCCGCCATGGGAAATGACAGAACATCGGTGGGCGCGTCAATGTTCCTGAATTGGCTGTTTATCTTCCTTATAGACTCATCATCCGTCAAAAGAATGTTTATTTCACAGGCCACCCCGATGCCTTCCTGTTTCAGGCATGCCAGTACGGTGCTTACCAGCAGGTTTTCCAGGACCTGTGGGATTTCGATCTGATTTTGTTCATTTTCTATGAAAACCTTCGTATCATCGACACTCTTAAGCCTGCTGCTTTCCAACTTTTCCAGCCTCCCTGTCTGCCGCCGGAGCTTCAGCGGGCATGACCCGCCCCGTCCGCTCAGATCGTACCCCGTCGGGCGGCGCTGATACCGCGCTAATTTCACCGGAGATCCTCCTGACCGCCGGATCCCATTCTGACTTGTCAGTTTCTCTTCTGAGTTTTATTTCCGGGTATTCCTCACGCTCATGGAAGTACCCGCTGAAAATATGGATGAAGGATTTTGCTATCAGATCGAGATCCTTCAGTGTCAGGTCGCATAAATCCAGTTGTCCGTCATCCAGTTTATCCTTTATTATGTTCCGTACTATGGTTTCTATCTTTCCCTCCGTTTTCTCAGCCGCAGAGCGGACGGCAGCTTCCACTGAATCGGCCAGCATGACCACGGCTGCCTCCTTGGTAGCAGGTTTCGGTCCGGGATAGCGGTAATCCTCTTCCCTTATGCTCTCGCCCTTGTCTCCGTTTTTAGCCTTATGATAGAAGTACGCCACAAGGGTGGTCCCGTGATGCTGACTTATGATATCCCTTATAGCCAGCGGCACCTTGTATTTCTCTGCGATCTCTGTACCGTCGGAGGCGTGCGAGGTTATCACGAGCGTGCTCAGGTTCGGCGTCATCCTGTCATGGGGATTGTCTGAGAGCTGATTCTCTTTGAAGAAGTTGGGCCTTTTGAGTTTGCCCACATCATGGTAGTAAGCGCCTACCCTTGCCAGCAGGGCATTCCCGTTTATCGCCTCGGCTGCCGACTCAGCAAGGTTCCCCACCATAAGGCTGTGATGATAAGTGCCCGGAGCCTCCAGGAGCATCTTCTTCATCAGCGGCTGGTTGGGATTGGCCAGTTCCAGCAGTTTCAGGGGAGTTATGATATTGAACAGACTTTCGAATATAGGCAGCACACCTATTGTAAAAATCGTCGAAAGCAGCCCGTTTACAGAAACGAGCGCGGCATCATACGCAATAGTGCGAAGATCGCTTTTGCTCATCAGCCCCATGCAACTGACCACCAGTGCGTTTATTGCCGCTATTGCGATGCCGGAAACGGAAAGCCTGCTCCTCTGGTTGGCGCCGTTCACGATAAATGCCGACGCGGTGCCGCCTATCATGGCAACATACAGGAATTGCTGATCTCCGCTGGTTATGAAATAGATCGCAAAGGAAAGTATGATATTCACGATCATGCCAAGTCTCAGGTCCAGCATTATTGTTATGAGCATCGGCGCTATGAAAATCGGTATCAGCAGAGGATCGACAGGTTCCAGGAGCCATGCCGCCACGAGCGCAAGAAGGATTATGACGCACAACAGTATGGTTTCCTTCATACCCGGCAATGTTTTGCCGCAAAAATACCGTATGTACAGGATCAGCAGTGTCGCCAGCATCAGTACGACTGCCAGTATGCCGGCCGCGAAGCCGTAGTCGAAGCCTTCCGTCTCAAGCAGGTTCAGTTCCCGGAGTACGGCCATCTTGTCTTCTGTCACGATGTCGCCGTAACTGACGATCCTGGAGCCTTCCGGTATTATCTGCCTGTTTTCAAGGGCAGCTTCGTAAGCCTCTTCCCTTGCTGTTTTCGTTGCAGCCTCATCGATGACGCTGTTAGGCTTTATCAGCGCGTCTGCCGTTATCCCTCCCATATCCTTGAGTTCCTGGGGCAGGTCGCTGACCTGGAAAACGTTCTTTATGTATTCTGTCTTGTCTGATAAATTGCCGCTGTTGACTTCGGTCTTCATGACTTCGCTGATCGTGCTGATGAGCAGACTCCCGAACTTGTCCACTTCCTCGTCGGTCGCTGTTGCTGTCAGGAATCTGATTTGTTCGTCGGAGAACCGTATCCCGAGTTCATCCATCTTGTTCAGCAGCGGTCCTGCCGCAACGGCTTCCTGTTCCTCCAGGCTTTCGCCGTTTCCCCCGTCCGTGCTGTGACGCATGCCATGCAGGTCAGCCAGGCCCTGTCTTGCGGCTTTTATTTGGTCTGTGAACTCATTCGCAGAATTGATTATATCTATCGGTACATCGTCCAGTCTTTCCATCACAGGCGGCACCTTATCAGCCGTCTCTTTTGCCAGCTTCTCGGTCAGCAGTACGTTGACGATGTCCCGCGGCGCCGTGATGTCGTATTTGGAACTTTCGCCAACTTCCAGCCTGTATTTCTTAGGCGTCGCTCCGCTTTCAATTATGAAAACCGCTATGATCACGGTCACCAGTGCTGCAAGCACACGCTGGATCGTCCTGTTCCTGATACGGAACATCACTTTTTGGCGGGATTTCTTTTTATTGATTGCTTTCAATACGAAGCCCCCAATCAATCGGAATGCTGATCATACTTATCATATGCCTTTATTATCCGCTGGACAAGCTCGTGCCTGACCACGTCTTTTTCTGTCAGATAAATGAATTCGACGCCTTCTACTCCCTTAAGGATCTTTATGACCTCCTTCAGCCCCGATTTCCTGTCGCCGGGAAGGTCTATCTGCGTTATGTCGCCTGTTACTACCGCTTTCGACCCGAAACCTATGCGCGTAAGGAACATCTTCATCTGTTCCGGCGTAGTATTCTGCGCTTCATCAAGTATGATGAACGAATCGTCCAGTGTACGCCCCCTCATATATGCCAGCGGCGCTATCTCGATCATTCCCTTTTCCAAGTACTTGTGGTATGTTTCCGCCCCCATTATTTCGTACAGCGCATCATAAAGTGGCCTCAGGTACGGGTCGACCTTGTTCTGCATGTCGCCGGGCAAAAAACCCAGTTTTTCCCCGGCTTCAACTGCCGGCCGGGTAAGTACTATCCTGTTTACCTGCTTGTCCTTGAACGCATTGACCGCCATGGCCACAGCAAGGAACGTCTTGCCGGTTCCCGCAGGCCCGATGCCGAATACCACCGTATTGTCCCTTATGGCTCTTATATACCTTCTCTGCCCGTGGGTCTTCGACTTGATATGCCTGCCCCTGGCTGTCACGCACACATGATCGTCAGAAAATCCGGTTATTTTATCGATCTTCCCTTCCGCAGCCAGGTCCACAAGGTAGCGCACATTCTGCCTTGACGGCTCCTCTCCCTGTTCTATGAAAGATATCAGCTTCTCAAGAACCGCATACGCCTTTTCGACATTTTCGCTGCTTCCTGTTATCCTGATGCCTTTATCTCCCGAAATTATCCTTACATCAAGGCCGTCTTCGATTATCAGTGCATTTTCGTCAAAATTGCCGAATAAACTTTTTGCATGATCTGCCCTTTGAATTTCCAGTGTCTT
>JAAZKL010000086.1 GCA_012799845.1 Clostridiaceae bacterium | reverse complement strand
TCCTTCACTTCTTCGAGAGTCGAACGGAACGCCTTGACAAGCTCATGCGGCAGTTTACTGACGAACCCTACGGTATCAGAAAGCAGGAACGCCCTGTTATCCGGCAGTTCTATCCTTCGTACCGAGGTCTCGAGCGTCGCGAAAAGCATGTCCTTTTCGAATACCTTTTTTGTGTCAGGCTTTTGTGAAAACTCCACCAGGGCATTCATAACCGTCGATTTGCCAGCGTTTGTATAGCCCACGAGCGCCACCAGGGGCAGCCCGGACTCGCTCCTCCTTTTGCGCTGCGCATGCCGGTCCTTTCTGATATCTTTCAGTTCTCTCCTCAGGGCTGCGATACTCTGCTCGATCCTCCTCCGGTCGAGAACTATCTTCTTCTCGCCGCCGCCCCTGACGACAGTGCCGACGCCTCCGCCGCCCTGCCTGTCCATGAACTCGCCCCTGCCTGCCAGCCTGGGCAGCATATACTGAAGCCTTGCGACCTCGACCTGCAGCATGGCTTCTTTCGTCCGCGCTCTCTGCGCGAATATCTCAAGTATCAGCTGCGTCCTGTCCAGCACCCTGCAGCCCAGGGCTTTTTCAAGATTTCTATGCTGGGTAGGCGTCAGCTCATTATCGAAGATGACGACATCCGCCTCAGTCGCTTTCACCATCGCTGCCGTCTCTTCAACTTTCCCGGCGCCGATATAGTATGCATTGCTGACGGTTTTCAGATTCTGTCCGATCCTTCCGGCAACCTCATATCCACATGCTTCTGTAAGGTTTTCCAGTTCATCCATCGATTTTTCGAAATCGTCATCATTATTAAGATCGACGCCGACCAATAGCGCCCTTTCATTAAGTTCCATATGATCACTCCCCGGTTAATGTGTAAAATTTCCACCATACCCGGCAATGCAGCTTTTTGCCTGCTGTACATATCCTGCGGTTGTTTGCGCTAATTAAACGTTATACTGAAGCGTTAATTATACATTATACTCAAAACATAAAATAAAAACATAAAATAAGGGCTGCAAATGAAAATCATCCACCTGCAACCCCCTTTTTCCAATGGTGTATTACTTCGATATTTCCACCTGCTGCGCCACAAGCGCTGTAGCGCCATATTTCTCCCTCAGTTTCGGCTTTTCGATCTTGCCGGTGGGATTGCGGGGCACCTTATCGAAGATTATTTTCCTGGGCCGTTTGTATCTCGGCAGCGACATGCAAAATGCATTTATATCATCCTCGGTGCACTGACAGCCCGGTTTCAGTTCTATGATCGCCGCCGCTATCTCGCCCAGGCGCTTGTCAGGCAGCCCGATGACGGCGGCATCCTTTATCGCCTCGTGTGAACGAAGGTGATCCTCGATCTGCACGGGATAAATATTCTCCCCGCCGCTGATGATTACGTCCTTCTTGCGGTCAACAAGGTATATGAAACCGTCCTCGTCCTGCATAGCCATGTCTCCGGTGTGCAGCCAGCCGTCCTTCAGCACGGCCTCTGTCGCTTTTGGATCCTTGTAATAGCATTTCATGACGCCAGGACCTTTGACAGCAAGTTCACCTACATCGCCCTGTCTTACCCGATCCCCTTTTTCGTCCACGATCTTCGTTTCCCAGCCATGGCCGGGCACTCCTATGGCTCCCACCTTATGGATGTTATCAACGCCCAGGTGTACGCATCCGGGTCCTATCGACTCGCTCAGCCCATAGTTCGTATCGTACTGATGGTTCGGGAAGTACTTCTTCCACCTCTGGATCAGGCTCGGGGGCACGGGCTGCGCGCCTATGTGCATGAGCCTCCACTGTGAAAGCTCGTAGTCCTCCAGCCTGACATCTCCCCGGTCTATCGCGTCGAGGATATCCTGTGCCCAGGGCACCAGCAGCCACACGATTGTGATCTTCTCCTCCGATACGGTGCGCAATATCCAGTCAGGTTTGATGCCGCGCAGGATCACTGCAGGGCTGCCCGCCAGCAAACTGCCGAACCAGTGCATTTTTGCCCCTGTGTGATACAGCGGCGGTATGCAGAGGAAGTTGTCCTCCCGGGTCTGCCCATGGTGCTTCTGCTCGGTTATACATGCAGAAACCAGGCTCCTGTGCGTATGCAGTATCGCCTTGGGAAAACCGGTCGTTCCGGATGAGAAATATATCGCCGCATCATCATCGTCTATTATACTTACCCTGGGATCTTCCGAACAGCAGTTGGCCGTGAGCCGGTCGTAGCTTTCCGCAAATGACGGCCGGCCTTCGCCGGCATAGAAACGAAGCCTGACCTTCGGTATCTGGTCATATATGCTCTCAAGCCTGCCTATGAACTCGGGTCCGAAAATCAAAGCGACTGAATCGGACAGATCGAGGCAGTAACGTATCTCCTCCGCCGTATAGCGGAAATTGAGCGGTACCGCTACAGCTCCCGATTTCAGTATGCCAAAGTATATGGGCAGCCATTCCAGGCAGTTCATCATAAGTATCGCGACTTTTTCGCCCTTTTTGATCCCGCGCCTGATCAGCAGATTCGCCAGACGGTTGGCTTTCTCGTCAAATACGCGCCACGTCATGTCACGGCGGTATTCCCCCGCGGGGTTGTTTTCGATTAGTTCATATTCGCGCCATATTACATTGTGTTTTTCCTGGAGATCCAGATTGATTTCCGTGAGGCAGATCTCATTGCCGTAAAGCGCGGCATTTCTGGATAAAAAATCAGTTATAGGCATAACTCATACTCCCGTCCTGCTGGTAAGAATTGAATGAAGTGCAGTGATAAACGTAACCGTGCTTCATAACTGCAAAACATCACGTAAATTATATGACAATACCGTCAATTTATCAACAGTTTAATGGCAGTCTGTGTCAATACAAAGACTATATAAAGATCGTGCCGACCCTGGACTACAAGGTCGACAGCAACAGATGATTACAGGGTCAGTGTGGACAGGCAGGCGGCAGTAACTGAAAGCAGGCTCTTAAAACTGGTTCAGGAACCTTCGCATGGCATTAAATGCTTCAACCCGGATGTCGGAATAATTTCCGATTCCGGCATATCGGAATAAATATACCGAATCTTCTCCGGGGATAAGGAGCAGAAATCCTATCATATCTTCACCTGAAGTTGTATTTATGATCCCTGTGAACAGCTTGTGTTCCATTTCACTATTAATAGCTTCATTGCTTGATTCTATCAGTTCCTGATCTGAAAGCAACTCTGCTTCCTTCTGATTAAAACTGTCTATACTTTCCCTTTTTATTGATAAAAACCTTCCTGGTGTTTCTATACTGTATTCATCATCAGTATCGATTACCGGATATTTGTCTGCCAAAAACAGATCGCTGTTATGACCTGTGTTTGGGAGGACCAAATCAAAGCCGAGCTTTGTTTTAAGAGTTACGAACTCGAACTCTCCGTATCTGCCGTCCATAACATTCCTGTTGTCTAGTTCATCATCAACGACCTGTACTTTTTCCCCATCCCATATAACACTTTTCCCATCAAATTCCTTATCTTCGGCAATCACTTGAAGTATATCGACCTGATCGTTATTGTTATATATTCCAGGTTCGTCCGGCAGTACTGTTCCATTTCCTTTGCCTGTTTTACCAGTGTTGCCGCATCCGGTTAAGCAAATACAGGTTATTGTAATTATCAATAATAATATACGCATATACACTAACCTCCCTCAAAAATTCATTTTCAGATACAGCAGGACATTATGCAATACCTGCCTCTAATCTGATTAAAACCTCCCTATGATATTAAATGCTTCTGCTCGAATGTCTGAGTAGTTGCCTATTCCTGCATAGGTCAGAGAGTACATCAAGTTACTGTCAGATTGTTTATCAGCAAGTACTTATCGGTTTCAAACAGTTTACTGTTATTACCGGTATCGGGACATATCAGAGTAAAGCCAAGTTGGGTTTCCATATGTACCAGTCTGAATTCTCCATAGCGACCATCCAATATGCCCTTGCTGTCAAGCTCATCATAGACTGTTTGCATGTTTTCGCCATCCCATATGATGCTTTTTCTATCGAACTCCTGATCTTGTGAAATAGCATCCAGAACACTATGTATTGTGATTTTACTGGTGTGCGCTGATTCCATGAACCCCCCCTAACATCCTTAAAATAACGTCACTGCCTATCGTCTGTAACTTTATCAATTAAAAAAGGGATTGCTTAGCAAATCAATTTTATCCTGAGCGATTTTGAGATACTCATTATAAGCATTAGAGAATATAACCATTATATATCCAGGTTTGGTATCCTGATTGCCCATGCCTGCTTCGAAAAAATGCGCAAATGTTCACATCGGCCGCCAGCGCCGCCGACGGCAGCATGAGCAGCACAAACACCATCAGCAGCGATATGCTGAGTCTGAAATCCTTATCCTTTCTCGCCATTCCACCCCGCTTACAGCATCATGTTCCGGTATAGTTTGCAATAACAAACTTCCACACTATTTTTATCACGGACCGGTCCAGCACCAGTCTTCGATTTCCGCGAAATATACAGTCCAGTATCCGACCCTCTGCCTGACCCTGGGATCCTTGACTTTTAACGTTAACTGCATCTCGTATGTGCTTATCCTTACCCAATCCGACCTGAAATGCCCTTCCCCGGTCTCTTCGTCCACCCAGTACGGCTGTCCCATGTAGGTCTTGTCGCCATGCCATACACCGCCTATGTCCCCATCCTGCAGCGTCCTGTCGCCGTATTTCATCCCGCTGTACAGGTCCAGCCCCTGGCCCGCCACTTCCTTTATGTATTCCGACGCTACCAGCCTCGTGGCTATGGCAAGGAACTGCCCCGGCTTTACGTCGCTGAACGCCACCGCCGTTTCCTACCCGCATACGGGCGTGACCATGGATAGTATAACTGTGACAACGATAAGGAAACTCACGATTCTTTTCATCCGGATCCCTCCCGAAAACACATACTGATCTTTATTTATTTGATATTGTTGATATATTTGTTATCTATTATGTAAACCTAACCATATTTATACATGGCATAAATATATGTTACATCATCGGAAGTGTCAAGAAATCGTGAAATCATACTTAAAATCCTGGGTATGAGCGTGGCGGTGCCGGATAAGAAAATGTGTCCGGCGAGAAACTTCTTCCAAGCGGTAAAAAAGCTCCCGGATCATTTACAGGAGCCTTTTCTCGAAGAAAAATAAAACTGCCAGGTAGTTTAAACCTTTGCACTACCAACTGTTTCTTATTCACTTAAATGCAATCATCCCATACAGCTTATCCCGTTTTTACAGACGCCATAAGGTTTTCTGTCTCATTTTGCTT
>JAAZKL010000085.1 GCA_012799845.1 Clostridiaceae bacterium | reverse complement strand
GACAACTGCTTTATGATGAAGACCGCCTGTTTGCATGAAGACAACCACGTATGGTGTTTTCTTGAGCTTTCGGATTTATGCTTCCGGGCATGTGCTCCCGGGCATCTCGGCCCGTCTTCGGGGCATTGCCGGTGCAATTTTCTTTCACTGTTTCAACTTCAGATTTATATACTGTAATGTACATAAATTCCTTATCGTTGTTTCTTTATGAAGTCGGTGAGGAGATTTTGAAGATGGCAGCCCGCAGTGTTTGATTCGGAGGATGGTATTTTGGGAGCGATAGTGGAAGTACATAATCTTGGAATGAAATATCACTCGCTGAACGGTGAGATCACGGCGCTCAAGGACATAAACCTGGAAGTTAAAGAGGGCGAATTCATCAGCATAGTCGGTCCGAGCGGATGCGGCAAATCGACGCTCCTGTCCCTCATAGCAGGGCTTTTGAAACCCTCTGAGGGGTCGGTCACCGTCGGAGGCCGACTCGTGACGGGACCTGACAACCAGGTGGGTTACATGCTCCAGAAGGACTACCTTTTTGAATGGAGGACTATTTATGAGAATGTCATCCTGGGGCTCGAAATCACCAGGACCCTGAACAGCCAGACGAAGGAGTATGTGCTGAAGCTTCTTGATACATATGGCCTTTCCGATTTCAAGGATAAGTACCCGAACCAGCTCTCCGGCGGGATGCGGCAGAGGGCTGCGCTTATAAGGACATTGGCCGTCAACCCGCAGATACTGCTGCTCGACGAGGCATTTTCCGCCCTTGATTACCAGACCAGGCTGGCAGTGGCTGAAGATATCTACTCCATCATAAAACGTGAAAACAAGACCGCAATACTGGTCACGCACGACATCGCAGAAAGCATCAGCATGGCGGATCGCGTGGTAGTTCTTACAAAAAGGCCGGGAACGATCAAGAAGATATATCCCGTAAGGCTTTCATGCGACAGGAAAACGCCCATGAGATGCAGGGAAGCACCTGAATTCAGGCACTACTTCAATGATATATGGAGGGACCTGGACATACATGTATAGATATACGGAAACGACATCCTGGCAGGGGGTTGATCCTTATGAACGGCAAAGGCATAACAAAAAGCGTTTCAAAAGAACATACGGAGTATTTGAAAAAAGTCAGGATGAGGAAGGCGATTGTCCTTTCGCTGCGTCTTTTCCTGCTGGCAGCTATCTTCGTTCTGTGGGAACTGCTGGCACGTATGAAGCTGATCGATCCATTCATTATGAGCCAGCCGTCGCGAATAGCCGATACCATCGTCAGCCTTTACCGGGAGGGGAAGCTGTTCTATCACACCGGGATAACGTGTCTAGAAACTGTTGTCGGATTCCTGCTCGGAACGATAACGGGAACGATCATAGCTGTTGTGCTCTGGTGGTCCGAGCTTTTGTCAAAGGTGCTGGAACCTTATCTGGTCGTTCTCAACAGCCTCCCCAAAATAGCGCTCGGGCCTATCTTCATCGTCTGGATCGGGGCAGGGCCGACATCCATCATAGCAATAGCGCTCACCATCTCACTTGTCGTAACGATACTTGAAGTGCTCAACGGCTTCATATCCGTGGACAGCGAAAAGATAAAGCTCGTCAGGACCTTTGGGGCGAATCGGCTACAGGTGCTGGCGAAGGTAGTGCTGCCGTCGTCGTATCCGGTCATTATCAACGCGCTGAAGGTCAATGTCGGGCTTTCGTGGGTGGGCGTCATAGTAGGTGAATTCCTTGTCTCAAAGGCCGGGTTGGGTTACTTGATCGTTTACGGGGGGCAGGTTTTCCAGCTGGACCTGGTGATGACAAGCGTGCTGATACTGTCGGCAGCAGCCGCCCTTATGTACCAGGGTGTTGTGTACATCGAGAAATCCCTGGTGGGAAGCGGCAGACATACGTCTTTGTGATGGGCGCAGGCGGAAGTGCCGGGATCTGTTGGAAGCTCATTCGCTTTCTTAATGAACGTTGGCGAATGAGTTGATGATTTGCCGGAAGCGCCGCCGCTTTTGATGATATGCCGGCGGAGGAAATGGAAGCTACAGAAGCCAGCAGGATTTGAGAGTTTGCAGAAATGAGCCTGAAGGAGGGAGATCAATGAAACTTTTAAAAGCTCTATTAGCCGCCATACTTGCGATAAGTCTTGCAATAAGCTTTACAGCATGTGGTGAGAAAGACCTTGTTGTAATAAGGCTGAATGAAGTCACACATTCCATTTTCTATGCGCCTCAGTATGTTGCCCTGAATCTCGGGTTTTTCGAGGAGGAGGGCTTGTCCATCGAACTGATCAACGGGCAGGGCGCAGACAAGGTTATGACGGCAGTTCTTTCGAACCAGGCGGACATAGGATTTTCAGGCCCTGAGGCAGCGATCTATGTCTATAATGAAGGGAAGGAAGACCATGCTGTCGTATTCGCACAACTGACGAAGAGGGACGGTTCTTTCCTTGTGGGAAGGCAGCCCGAGCCGGATTTCAAATGGACCGACACAAAGGGGAAGTTCATCATTGCGGGCAGAAAAGGCGGAGTGCCTGAAATGACGCTGGAATACGTTCTCAAGAAGCACGGCGTGATGCCGGGTGTGGATGTGGAGCTTGATACCAGCACCCAGTTCGCTTTGATGGCCGGCGCTTTCACCGGCGGGATGGGAGACTATGTGGCGCTGTTTGAGCCGGTGGCATCGACCCTGGAAAGAGAAGGACGGGGATACATAGTTGCTTCGATAGGCAGGGACAGCGGAGAGATCCCGTATACCGCCTACTATGCGAAGAAAAGCTATATAGAGAAGAATACCGGGATCATACAGAAATTCACCAATGCCATATACAGGGGACAGGTCTGGGTAGACACCCACACCCCCGAGGAGGTAGCCGAAGCAATCAAGGATTCCTTCCCGGACTCCGATATGGATCTGCTCGCCACCGTGGCCAGGCGCTACAAGGAGCAGGACACCTGGTGTACGGACCCGATAATGAAGAAGGAGTCGCTGGATCTGCTGCAGGAGGTAATGAAGACTGCCGGCGAGCTTGAAAAGGAGGCGCCGTACGAAGCGCTGGTAGACAACAGCTTCGCCGAAAAGGCGGTAAAGAACATAAAGAAAGATTGACAGTGGAAAGAATGTGCAATGGAATTACTGTATAACAGAACGCTTAGCAGCGGAAAGAATGAGCAATGGAATTACTGTATAACAGAACGCTTAGCAGCGGAAAGAATGAGCAAAGGGAATGATTGAACAATGGAGCGATTGATGGCAGAATGACTGAGCGACAGGATGGCTGACCAGCGGATCGACAGACAAAGGAATGATTGACAGCAGAATGACCGAGCGACAGGATGGCTGACCAGCGGAATGATAGACAAAGGAATGATTGACAGCAGAACGACCGAGCAACCGGATGACTGAACAGTGGAACGACCGAGCAGCAGAATGACTGAGCGACAGGATGGCTGACCAGCGGATCGACAGACAAAGGAATGATT
>JAAZKL010000084.1 GCA_012799845.1 Clostridiaceae bacterium | reverse complement strand
CGCAACGGTGTTATCGCAATGCCGCCATGGTGCCATAACAGTGTCGCAACGAAGTTATTATGGTGTTATCACGGTATCTTTACGGCGTTATAACGTGCATTCAGATCATTGATTCGCTGAAATCAGCAACTATACCCATGGTATTGAATATTTTCATTTACCATAATCCTGAATCAGGCAAATTATGTATCCATCTATTTAAAGATTTCAATGAAATGGGGTCATAAAACACTTTAGTTGAATTTTTGTCACCCCTGCTGATCAAAATTGCAACTAAAGTTCTTAGTGTTGATTTTTTTCATTAACCATAATTCCGTATAGGGAATATTATGTTACCTTTTATTGAAACATTTCAATAAAATAGCGGGAAATAATGACTTTACCTGCAAATTTGATCACAGCGGCTGACAAAAAATCAAGTAAAGTGCTGTGGACGCTTTTAGCGGCAAAAGTATGTCAGGATTCAGACTCCAGCAACCCATGATTAAAAAGCTGATGAATAATATTACAACATTCTATTTATCTTACAGCGTAATTTTTATGAAATCGCAAAAAATAAAATCGGACACAAAAGCAGTAAACATTACCTTCTGGCCGAGGTGAAGCGACAGAAACGAAATGGCAGATATGAAGCGACAGAAGTAAAATGGCAGAAGCGAAGCAACAGTAACAAAACGACAGTAACGAAGCAACAGAAACGAGGTGATTCTATGTCAAGGCCGAAAACTCCGCTGGTCCCGGAAGCCAGAGAGTGGCTTACCAAATTCAAAATGGAGTGTGCAAAGGAAATCGGGCACGAGCAGTTCGTAAAGGAAAACAACGACCATTACAAGGGCGATCTGACCTCTGCACAGAACGGACGTGAGGGTGGGCCTATCGGCGGCCAGATGGTAAAAAGGATGATCGAGTTCGCCGAAAGAAGCATGAAATAGCACTGAAAAAGCAGAAGTAATGCAGAGATAAAGCAGAAACAGCACTGAAAAAGCAGAAGTGATGCAGAAAAAGCATAAATAAAGCAGAGGTAACGCCGAAATAAAACAGAAAAACGCGAAAAAAGGGGACGCAGGCCGTCCCTTTTTCCTATATCATCATCTGATCCCCAGGCTTCCTTATCCAGAGTTGTGTACACAGTTCGACACGACCACACCTTTATACCCCTGGTTCACCAAATCTGTATCTGTGTACACAGTTCGACACGACCACACCTTTATACCCCTGGCTCACCACATCTGTATCTGTGTACACGGTCCGCCGCGTCCACATCTTTGTGTCCCTGATTCACCACACCTTTGTGCACACGGTCCGTTACATCCACACCTTTGTGCATACAGGCAGCCACGTCCACCGTCTGTGCACCAGGTCTACCTCGTCTTTATCTGTGCGCCTGGTCCATCACATCCTCAGCTGGGCACCGAGTTCGTCCGACAGCGCCTTCGTTATCTTCTCCATGACGCTGCTTACCTCTTCGTCGGTCAGCGTTCTGTCATAAGCCCGGAATGTGATGCTGTATGCGACGCTCTTCTTCCCTTCAGGCACCTGCTTGCCTTTGTATACATCGAACAGCTTTGCTTCCTCGAAGATCTTGCCCGCTTTATCGATTATGATTTTTTCCAGGTTCCTCACGGGTATGCCGTCATCAACGATCACGGCAATGTCCCTCGTTACCGCCGGGAATTTCGGCAACGGCTTATATTCGTGCTCCGTCGACGCATATTCGATCAGCGGTTCCACCTCTATAAAGGCGGCATAATTCCTCTGTGCAGCTTCGAAGTTTTCTGCAACAGCCGGATGGATCTCGCCAAGTATACCGGCACTTTCGCCTTTGATCATCAGGCGGGCTGTCCTGCCGGGATGGAACATAGGATCATCTTTCACAGGCTCCAGTTCATATTCCTTGATGCCCAGCACATCCATCAGTTCCTCGATCACGCCTGAAAGGTCGTAAAAATCGATACCCTCACCATACATGCCGATGGTCAGGACCAGTCTTTCATCGGGCAGTTCGGTCAGCGGCAGATCCCTGGGGATATAAACATTGGACATCTCGAACAGCCTTGCTTCTTCGACCCTCCTGTTGTAGTTAACAGCAAGGATCTTCATCATATCCGGTATCGTCGTCATCCTCATTATGCTGTAGTCTTCTCCGAGCGGATTCGATATGACGATCGCCTTCCTCAGCGGGCTATCCGCAGGCAAATTGATCATATCGAACACTTTCGGGCTTGTGAACGAATAGGTATATGTCTCCGAAAGGCCGCACGACAGCATCGTCTGGCTGATTATATCCATTATCTTCTGTTTCCGGGTCTTGCCCCCGATCGTAGATGCCTTGCCTTCCAGCAGTGTGGGTTTGATATTGTTGTAGTCATAGAACCTCGCCACTTCTTCAGCCAAATCCGCTTCCTGTTCAAGATCAGGCCTGAAAGTCGGTGGTATAACGGTCCCCGACGCCTCATCGATCTCTATCTCCAGGCGCCTGAATATGTCGATCATCGTATCCTTGCTGATATCGGTCCCGAGCAGGTCGTTGATGAACCCGGGATCGAAAGGTATGGATCTTCTCTGAATTTTTTCCGGATAGCAGTCGATCACTCCCTTGCAGACAGTTCCTGCGCCAAGTTCTTCGACCAGTTGGGCAGCCCTGTTGATCGCATTCATGACGTTTTCAGGGTCCAGCCCTTTTTCGAACCGGCTTGAAGACTCTGTCCTCATGCCCAGTTTCTTAGCTGTCAGGCGTACTGATATACCGTTGAAATTCGCCGACTCGAACAGTATGGTCTTGGTGTCGTCAGTGATCTCACTGTTTTCACCGCCCATTACGCCTGCCACGGCTACAGGCCTCTCAGCGTCAGCGATCACGAGCATCGACTCATCCAGCACTCTGTCCTGTCCGTCCAGAGTACGCATGGTCTCGCCGTTTTCAGCCCTTCTCACGATTATTCTGCTGCCTTTGAGATTCTTCAGATCGAAAGCATGCATGGGCTGCCCGTATTCGAGCATGACATAATTCGTTATGTCAACAATATTGTTGATCGGCCTGACGCCCGATGCCCTGAGCCTTTGCTGCATCCAGCGCGGCGAAGGGCTTATCTTCACATTCTCCACAATTCTTGCGGCATATCGGTAACAGAGATCAGGCGCCTGTATCTCAACTGAAGCCTTTCCGTCTATCGGTCCGCAAAGTTCCTTCACAGTGACTTCGGGTATCCTGAAGGACGTCCCGAATGTGGCGGCGGATTCCCTGGCAATACCAATGATGCTCAGGCAGTCAGGCCTGTTGGATGTGATCTCGAATTCCACCACGGTGTCGTTCATGCCGAGGTATTCCTTTATATCGGTGCCCGGCGCCGGATCGCCTTCCAGGATAAATATGCCGTCCTCTGCTGCGTTTGGGTAATCTTCCTTCGTCAGCGCGAGTTCTGCAATGGAGCACAGCATGCCGGCGGATTCCACTCCACGGAGCTTACCTTTCTTTATTTTAATACCGCCCGGCAGACTGGAACCGTCCAGCGCCACCGGGACCAGGTCGTTTACTTTTATATTGGTGGCGCCGGTAACGATCTGGATGGTCCCGTTGCCGACGTCGACCTGGCACACCTGCAGACGGTCTGCATCAGGGTGTTTTTCAACAGTAAGGATCTTACCGACGACCACCTTGTCTATCCCGGATCCCAGCACTTCCAGGCTTTCCACCTTTGAACCCGACATGGTCAGGGCATGGGCGTATTCCCTTGGGCTTACATCTATGTCCGTATAATCTTTCAACCACTTTAACGGCAATTTCATATCAACAATCTCCCTTCCTTTGCATTTCAGAACTGTTTGAGGAAACGCATGTCGTTTTCATACAGCAGCCTCATGTCATCTATATTGAACTTGCACATGGCTACCCTTTCTACTCCGAGCCCGAATGCGAAACCGCTGTATTCCTTCGGGTCTATCCCGCAGTTTCTCAATACGTTCGGATGGACCATGCCTGCGCCAAGTATTTCTATCCAGCCTTCATCCTTGCAAATCCTGCATCCTTTGCCGCCGCAGGCCCAGCATGATACGTCGACCTCGGCGCTTGGCTCGGTGAACTGGAAATGATGGGGCCGCAGCCTTATCTTTGTGTCCTCTCCGAATAACTTCCTTGCAAATAACTGGAGCGTTCCTGTCAGGTCGCCCATCGTCACGCCCCGGTCCACGACCAGCCCTTCCACCTGGTGGAATATGGGCGAATGAGTCGCATCCACAGCGTCAGACCTGTAGACTCTTCCCGGGCAAATGATCTTGATAGGAGGTTTCTGCTTCTCCATGACCCTTATCTGAACAGGCGATGTCTGGCTCCTCAGCAGGATGTCGCCGTTAATGAAGAATGTATCCTGTGTGTCTCTTGCCGGATGGCCTGCCGGAATGTTCAGCGCTTCGAAATTGTAGTAATCGAGCTCGACTTCAGGTCCTTCGGCAATTTCATAACCCAGACCGATAAACACATCCTTGATCTCATCGAGCACTATGCTCAGCGGATGCTTTTTGCCAATAAAACGCCTTCTTCCGGGTATCGTCACGTCAATGGCTTCCTTTTCAAGCCTGGTCTGGCGCTCCTTTTCCTGCAGGCTCTTTGTCTTCTCAACAAGCATCTCCTCGATGCAGCTTCGCACTTCGTTCGCGAGCTGGCCAATTTGGGGCCTCTCCTCAGGCGAGAGTTGTCCCATGCCTCTGAGGACCGCAGTCAACTCGCCTTTCTTCCCGAGATACTGCAGCCGGATGCTTTCCAGTTCAGCCAGCGAGTCGGCTTCACTCAGCTTCTTCCCCGCTTCCAGCTTTATGTTGTTCAACTGTTCACGCATTGCGCTTCCTCCTTTTTTGTTTTCGATGTATCATCAGTCAATCATTGAGTTTGCTCTCATTCCCGATCATAAGGCCTTTGCCCGAGCTATCGCCGATACATCAGGTATCAAATGATATCCCGGCAATATATAATAAAGCCTCCGCCCCCATGTAAGGGACGAAGGCTGTAAACTCCGCGGTACCACCCAAATTTCCGTAAATTCGGACGCTCTGACACGACTTCCTCCTCTGCGGTCTCACGCAGTCCAGGTAAATCGCTTCCTGCATGTTAACGGCCAGGCGCCGGCATCTCCTACTTGACATGCTGTTTTCAGGATGCAGCTCCGGAGGGAACTTCGCCGGTATGTCCATTGGCGCTGCTTTCAGCCGGGGGCAGCTCCTCTCTGTAAAGTCCGTCCCGGTTACTTTCCTCTTTCATCGCTTTTGACGATTTATGATTTCTATAAATTATATTTCATTTACGGTATTATATACAATATGTTCAGTAAAATCAAGGCGTGATTCGATGTCGGGCATTCCTTGCCCGTCCGCCTTCATTTGAAAAAGTAAATTCCACCCCAAAATCATTGACAGCGGAATTAACTTTTGCAAATTTGAAAAAGCGAGGAATGTGGAAGTTAATTTTGCAAAAATGTATGCTGGTTCTATTCTCATGTG
>JAAZKL010000083.1 GCA_012799845.1 Clostridiaceae bacterium | reverse complement strand
TGACAAGCTCCTTGAGACCTATGACGGAAGGGACGGTTTCCCGGAATTCAAGCCTGTCGGGCTGGGAAAATACAAGTTTATTAACATGGTCGAGGAAAGCTTTGGTGAGGATACGATTGAGGAATTCATCACGGAGAGCGATCGTGTGAGCAGGACCCTGGAACGGGAAATACTTGTGGACAATATACAGCCCATGGCTGGTTTGTATATACAAATGCCTGTCAACAGGCCGCAGATCGATACATTTATAATGCTCGACTCCGGGCTTGAGGACGAAGCAGTCAAGTATATCAGGGATAACAGGATAGAGATCAACAACTGCCTGCGTTCGGCCAACATCCTGTCAAATGTGGAAGTGTGGGATCTTAAGACATATAAGTATGAAATGCAGGCGAGCAAATCAGTCCATACCGGAAGCAGCCTGCCTCCGAAAACCGTGGAATACAACAGCAACGGATACTATGGAATACTTGACAGGACAAGCTATACTAACAACAGGTACCAGACCCAGGAAGGATACTACACTAAAGCAACCGATACAAAGACTGTTACAGGAACCCTCTCCGGCTGGTCAGAAGCGCATTTCGAATATACTGCTTCCGGATGGAAGCTTACCTGGTCCGACGCCACTGATCAGCCAACCATGATTTATGATCAGGACGGCTACTACGGTGAGCTGAAAAAGGTATATGTGACTACAGACACTGATACCGGAAGGCCGACCGGGGCGGCCAACATTGGTGATAAACACATATGGAGAAGGACCTATACCGGCTATTACAGCGGTGAGGTGTCCAAAGAAATCGATGTGTGGGTTCCCAATCCGGTCTGGCATGATGATTATACCGGATTCTATACGGGAACCGTAAGCAAAGAGGTCAGGCAGCCATACACGGACCCGTTCAGACCCACATCGAAAAAGTACATCATATATGTTACAAACGACCGGCTGCGGGATATGAACGATTTGAGTACTGTACTGAACAAAAGCGGAGCCGAACTTATACTTATCAGCCATGAAAATGTCAGGCGGCAGGTAGGGCACGACCATTTCATAAAAAACAACAGGCCTGTCGGCGAAGTGATATCGGCAGCACTGGATATAATAGCCGATACGGGAGATGCCGAGCGGTATACTCTTCTTGCGGGGATCGACCCTCTTAATCTGAGTGTCGCGGACTTTGATGAGGAGAATGATCCCATCACCGAGAGGAAATTCCTGTATGTCCATGACCCTGACTACTTCGACAACGGAAGCGGCGTGGAACCGCTTTGCACAGAGCGTTACTCCGAGACTGAGGGGTGGGTGGACACCCTTATCACGAAACTGAACAAGCCGGGCAAGTATACCATCTATCGGAGGATAAAGGACGACCCTTCTGCCGACCCGGCTTTTGACAGCTTTGACCGGTATTCCGGGACGCCCTTCGTCGAGGTGTATGCCCACAGGAAGCCCGTAGCCAGGGCTTTGCTGGACTGGGACTATGATATGGAAGAGAATGAATACCGGACGACCTGGGTGGATAACTCATATGACCCTGATCACCAATACAGCAGGGCAGACAAGGGGATCGTTGAAAGGAAGATCATGTACAGGGAGGCCGGGGGAGAATGGTTCTACACGATCCCGGATAAACTGAAGCCCGGCAGATATGAACTGTATTATTATGTGCGGGATCCTGAAAACACCTGGTCGGATCCCTTCGTAATGGACTTCATGCTTGAGGAGGCGCCGCCAATACAGTTCGATGCTTCGCTTCGGGCATATGACAGAGCGTTCAGTCTTGCAGGCATCCCTGCGTCGGAGGAACTGGAGGCTTATGATATCCGGACACGTTACCCGGGAAATGTGAAGCTGGAAATGGCATTATATGAGGGCTCTTTAAGGAAATCGCCGGTCAGGACCATAGTTTTTGGAAGCAAGACAGGAACAAGAGTGAACAATGATATATATTGGAACAACGTGATATATACTGTTCCCGCTGAGTTGCCTGACGGAACTTATGATTTCAGGATCGCCGCCGTGGCGGATGACGGAAGAAGTACTGCAAAAAGTTTCGCGGTCACGGTATCAACACCGATCGGCCTTGTCCCTGATATGCCTTCAGAATTGTGGGGAGGCGCAACTGCACAGTTGTCTGCCGAAACATCCAAATATGCTGAAACTGTCAATGTCACGCTGTTCCATGGCACTTCACACGCAAGGACATTCAGCCTGGCAGGCAAGCCGAATGCCGCGGGAACCGCAAAGGACTGGGAGTGTGTAGTTACCGTGCCTGCAGGCATACCGGACGGCGAATATACGGCGAGGTTCACGGCGGCTGCACCGAATGGAAAGTCCCAAAGCATAGAAGTTAAGTTTACGTTGGCAAACATTGCAATAACCGATGTGAAGCTGAGCGGGTACTGGAACCATTGGAGAGGTCAGACAGACATCTTTGGCCGAAGGATGACCGACGAACCGCACAGGTTTTTGTCGCTGGAGTGCGTCAGGATCGATATAAGGACAAAAGGCGACCCGGAAAAAGTCGTCATACGGTTCAGCCCTGAGCTTGAGTCGATGTATTACACTGATCCCAACGGGCACACGTATGACTACAGCAGAGACTTCTTCGGATATCGGGTCAGGTTTCCGGATGATTCCACGTTAACAGTGCATGACAACCAGGCGCATTGGGAGTATTATCTGCCGCTTGCACCTTCTACGAAAGAATGGGACAACCGGAGGCTGAGGCCGCAGTACCGTATGACGGTCACCGCTTATAAAGGGGAAAGCACTGTTGAATACGTGATCGACGATATTGACATCACAGGAAATATATACGATTTGACATATATCCAGCCCAAAAGCTGACAAAAAGACTAGTCAGGGGTTTTGATCAGGGAAAGTATCTGTGTGGCATGGATCGGTAAGTCAGTTGTTTACGAACATCTTGGAGAACATCAAATACCAGTCGTACAGACCAGGCCTCCCTGATCAGCCTTGACTCCAGAAATCGTCCCTGATATGCTGGATTTGGCCTTGTCCCGCGGACGTGCCGCATATTTTCCCGTACTTGGTGACAAATGGCTGCAAATCTGGTATGTTTATAAGGAAATGATGACGCTCCTCAGTAACGGGTGTTCCTCTATGGCTGAGGAATGCAACACATTTGAGCAAGTGGTGCTGACAGGGAGGATGGTACAATTGTGGCTGGATAAACTGGAGAAGAAGATAGGGAAGTACTGCATCAAAAACCTGATGCTTTACATCACCACGTTGAATGGTGTGGTGTTCGTTCTGTCGTATCTGGCGCCCGAACTCAACCTGGTGAGCAAAATGATGCTTATTCCATCCCTGGTGATGCAGGGCGAGGTTTGGAGGCTTGTCACATTCCTGTTTATTCCGATGAATTCTAACCCATTGTTTATATTGCTCACACTGTATTTTTACTATATGGTCGGTTCGTCACTGGAGCATGAATGGGGTTCGTTCAGGTTCAACCTGTATTATCTGATCGGTATCCTTGGCACTATCGGAGGCGCTTTCCTGGGAGGAGCGGGAACTTCCACGTACCTTAACCTTTCATTGATATTTGCTTTTGCATACCTGTTTCCGAACTACCAGATAATGCTTTTCTTTTTCTTCCCGGTAAAGATAAAATACCTGGCCATATTGTATGCCGGTATGCTCGTGTTCTCGTTCGGTTTTGCGCCACTGGTCGGTCTAGTTACGATTTTGGGCTCTGCGGTCAACTTTATACTGTTTTTCTGGAAGGATATATACTACAGGGTGAGGTTCAACCGGAGAGCTTATATGAACCGGCAGGAATTCAAGGCAAAACTGCCGAAGATACGTGTATTGCACAGGTGCACGATCTGCGGCAGGACCGACGTGGAGGACAGGCATATGGACTTCCGGTACTGTGTGGATTGTGACGGAGACTACGAATATTGTGCGGACCATTTGTACAATCATGAGCATGTAAAAGCTGACAAATCGCCGGGAAGCAGTGACGTCGGCGACGGAAATGATGACGGCAGCGCCGGAAACCATGATGACAGCATGTGAAATGCCGCATTACGGGCAATAAATAATGTGATAGCTGCAAAAACCGGCTCAGAATTCGGCCGGTTTTTCATTTATCACTCCAAATTCATAAAGGATCGCATTTACTATTCGTCCCGAAGCTTTACCGTCGCCGTAAGGATTCACGGCCTTTGCCATTCTTTCGTATTCGGCCGGGTCGTCCAGGAGCTGCGATGCAAGAGCCTTTATCCTTCCGCGTTCGATGCCTGCCAGTTTGACGGTGCCGGCTTCCACCGCCTCGGGCCGTTCAGTCTCCTTCCTCAGTACGAGCACCGGCTTGCCCAGGGCGGGCGCCTCTTCCTGCAAACCGCCCGAATCTGTCATTATGATGAAAGACCTGGCCATCAGGTTGTGCATATCCTGGACGTCCAGGGGGTCGATAAGATGGACTTTCGGATTTGAGCCAAGAACTCTGAATACTGTTTCCCGTACTGCCGGATTCAGATGCACGGCGTATATGACACACACGTCGTCGTAGCTGTCGGTGATGTCGTTCAGGGCAAGGCATATCTGTTCTAGCGGGCTGCCGAGGTTTTCGCGCCTGTGGGCAGTCACAGCTATGACTCGTTTGCCTTCCAGGTTTATGCTTCGCATTTCGCTGCTGTTGAACACGTAATCATTTTTAACCGTGGTCTGCATCGCGTCGATGACGGTATTGCCTGTTATATAGATTTTATACGGGTTTATGCCTTCATTCAGGAGATTGGCTTTATTTGATGCGGTGGGTGCAAAATGGAGGTCTGCCAGCGCCCCCGTGAGCTTCCTGTTCATTTCCTCAGGGAAGGGGGAATACTTGTCGAATGTCCGCAGACCTGCTTCCACGTGGCCGATGGGGATTTGCTTGTAAAAAGCGGCCAGCGATGAAATGAAGCATGTGGAGGTGTCGCCGTGTACGAGCACCATATCGGGTTTTTCCTTCTCCAGTACAGCAGAAAGCCTGTCCAGGGTCCTTGCCGCCACCTGTTCAAGTGTCTGCCTTTCCAGCATGATATCCAGGTCGATGTCGGGCTTTATCTGAAATATGTTAAGGACCTGGTCCAGCATCTGTCTGTGCTGGGCTGTTACGCAAACTACCGGTTCGATCACGGGATGTCTTTCCAGTTCTTTTACCAGGGGTGCCATTTTTACGGCATCCGGCCTTGTGCCGAATATCGGCATTATTTTAAGCCTCTTCATTTTGCTGCTCCATCTGAAGATTTTTCAACGTCGTTCTCTGACACTGTCTTCTTGGGACTGGCGTCATTGGCTGTATTAATATCGTCGATCAGTCCCCGGTCGTTCATATATTTGGCGCCGCCTATGACGAATATTGCCGCTGCCAGCAACATGACGACCGCGCTCAAAGTGCCCCTGTCGGCGAGCACGATGGCGCAAAGGCCCAGGGTCGCGCTGGCCGTATACAGTATCAGGACAGACTGTCTCTGGCTCAGTCCCATATCGATGAGCCTGTGGTGAAGGTGTCCCCTGTCGCCCTGCATTATGGACTTGTGCGAGAAAAGCCTTCTTACTATCGCAAATGTCGTATCAAAAAGCGGCAGACCCAGTACCAGCAGCGGTATTGCTATCGATATTGCGGCGTACGATTTCATGACGCCCTGGATCGAAATCACACCCAGTATGAATCCGAGGAAGGCCGCTCCTGTTTCGCCCAGGAAAATCTTCGCAGGATTGAAGTTGAACGGGAGGAAGCCCAATGTCGAGCCTGACAGCGCTGCTGTTATCAAAGCGATATATACTGCCTTGGACAGGTCCAGATCCGTTCTGAGTATCGTAACGAAGAAAAGCGAGAGCGATGATATGGAAGATACGCCTGCGGCGAGTCCGTCCAGGCCGTCGATCAGGTTGACGGCATTAGTTATGCCTACTATCCACATGATGGTCAGAGGTATCGATATATACGGGCTGAGTTCTATATATTGATCGGGACCGAACGGGTTGGTCAGAAACGATATCCTTGTTCCTGAGATCGCTACGGTGCAAACGGCGGCTGCTACCTGGAACAGGAGCTTGACCCAGGCATTCAGCGTTTTTATGTCGTCGAGTACGCCCATGACGATGATGATCGCCATGCCCGACACCAGCCCGAGTATATCCTTGCCCGGAGTGATGATATTGGATGCGGTCGCAAGATCGAATACCAGCGATACTGTAAAACCGCAGATAATAGCAAGCCCGCCCATCAGGGCAATGGGCTTTTTATGCATCCTTCGGTCATCCTTCGGAATGTCGACGCCGCCGACCTTAAATGCAAGTCTCCTTACGATAGGTGTTGCTGAAAACGATATTATGAATGCGAGTGCAAATGTAATTACATATTCGGTAATGTACGACAATCGGACACACCTGCCTATACTCTGACCACTCTTACGCCGGCTTCCTGCAGCAGTTCCATTGCCAGATCGTCAGGGTAGTCGCCTTTGAAAACTATCTTTTTAATGCCTGCATTGATTGCCATTTTTGCGCACAGTACGCATGGCTGATGGGTAACATAAAGAGTACCACCGTTCACGCTGGTGCCTGAATAAGCGGCCTGTACCAATGCGTTCTGCTCTGCGTGTATAGCCCTGCACAACTCATGGCGCTGCCCTGACGGGATTCCCATTTTGTCGCGGAGGCAGCCTACTTCGGAGCAGTGCTTACATCCGGACGGCGCTCCGTTGTAGCCTGTGGCGAGTATACGCTTGTCCTTTATGATAAGCGCTCCCACTTGGCGTCTGAGACACGTCGATCTCTTTTTTACCAACTCGACGATCTCCATGAAATATTCGTCCCATGTTGGTCTCATGTTATTGCCTCCCCAAAATACCCATATCCTGACCCCGCCGCAACGGTACACGGCATTGGAACATGTTCCGGGGAACCGCCCCTGTTTTTTGAGAACTGTCCCCCTATTAAGCCGTTCTTCCCGTGGACATCATCACTTTTTGAGAACTGTCCCCGGTTTTTGAGAACCGTCCCCTACTTGGTGCCGAAAAGCCTGTCGCCCGCGTCGCCCAGGCCGGGGACGATGTACCCGTGGTCGTTCAGTTTTTCATCTACTGCGGCACAGTAGATCTCCACATCGGGGTGATCTTTGTTTATCCTTTCTATGCCTGCTTTTGCGGCTATCAGGCACATGAGTTTTATGCTTGCCACGCCTTTTTCTTTTATAAACTTTATCGCTGCTGAAGCTGAGCCGCCGGTTGCGAGCATTGGATCGAGAACAACGATCTCGCGCTCATGGGCGTCGACAGGCAGCTTGCAGTAGTACTCCACGGGCTCCAGCGTCTCAGGGTCACGGTAAAGTCCTATATGACCCACTTTAGCCATCGGCAGCAGGCTCAGCATCCCGTCCACCATTCCGAGTCCGGCCCTGAGTATTGGGACGATGCCCAGTTTCTTGCCCGATATTACTTTTGTTTTTGCCATAGCAACGGGAGTCTCTATCTCAACTTCCTTCAGGGGCATATTTCTTGTGACTTCGTACCCCATGAGCATGGCTATCTCCGACACCAGCTCCCTGAATTCCTTGACGTTCGTGTTCTTATCCCTTAATAAAGAGATCTTGTGCTGTATCAGCGGATGATCGAATACAAAAACTTTTTCCATATGCAGCCCCCCCGGTTATGTATGTGTTTTGGAATATTTCTTCTCAATGTCAGTGAACTTGTCCACTCTTCGCTGATGCCTCCCGCCCAGGAAAGAAGTGTTCAGCCACGTATCGATTATATCGATCGCAGGGCCTGTGCCCAAAACCCTTGCACCGAGGGCGAGAACATTCGCATCGTTATGTTCGCGGCTCATCCTTGCCATGTACGTATCGGTACACAGGGCAGCTCTGATGCCCGGGACTTTGTTGGCTGCTATCGATATGCCGATGCCGGTGCCGCAGACTATGATCCCGCGGTCGTGGGTGCCTGAAGCCACTGCTTCTGCCACCTTAAGCCCATAATCGGGATAATCCACGGATGTAGTGCAGTCACATGTACCAAGATCCTCAAACGGGACATTGATCTCTTTAAGATGTTCTATTATTTCGCTTTTCAGGCCGAAGCCCGCGTGATCGCTTGCTATTGCCAACATAGTTCCAACCTCCATTACAATTTTATATTATCGAAATAGTAAAGTCAAAGCGCTATAGTTTATTTTAACTTTTCTATAAGTTTTTCGACAGCCTGCGAAATGACTGCCGCGCAATGCCTGTATTCCGCCTCATCGCCGCTATAGGGATCAGTTATATCTCCGTCGGTTCCATAGACATATTC
>JAAZKL010000082.1 GCA_012799845.1 Clostridiaceae bacterium | reverse complement strand
TCGTCATTGAGGAGATGCCTGTATATCTCCTCTGTGACGAACGGCATATACGGATGCAGCAGCTTCATGGCGGTGCCAAGGACGTGGTTCAGCACCCACTGCGCTTCAAGCCTCGTGGGATCCTCCCTGTCGAAGAGCCTCGGTTTCACAAGCTCGATATACCAGTCGCAGAACTCTTCCCAGATGAACTCATATATTTTCTGGAGCGCTATGCCCAGTTCAAAATTCTCAAGGTTCTCTGTCACTTCTTTTACAAGGGTATTGGCCCTGCTGAGTATCCACTTGTCAGCCGACGTGAACTTGTTCCTGTCGACCCTGCTGAAATCCACGTTTTCATCGAAATTCATCAGCACGAACCTTGTAGCGTTCCATATCTTGTTGGCAAAATTCCTGCCGGCCTCGACCTTCTCCGTTGAGAATCTCAAGTCGTTTCCGGGCGAATTTCCGGTGGTCAGGGCAAACCTCAGCGAATCGGTGCCGTACTGTTCGATGACTTCCAGCGGATCTATGCCGTTGCCGAGGGATTTGCTCATCTTTCTGCCCAGTGCGTCTCTGACGATGCCGTGTATGAACACATACTTGAACGGCTCTTTGCCCATATGCTCAAGGCCTGAGAATATCATCCTCGCAACCCAGAAGAAAATGATGTCATACCCTGTTACAAGCACATCCGTCGGGTAAAAATACTCAAGGTCTCTCGTCTTATCCGGCCACCCCAGCGTGGAAAACGGCCACAGCGCCGAACTGAACCATGTGTCCAGAGTGTCCGGATCCTGTACCAGGTTTGGCGATCCGCATATGGGACATGTGTCCGGCTGTTCGCGCGCGACCGTCATCTCGCCGCATCCCTGGCAGTAAAATGCGGGTATGCGGTGTCCCCACCATAGCTGCCTCGATATGCACCAGTCCTGGATGTTCTCCATCCAGTTGTAATATATCTTTGAGAACCTTTCGGGCACGAACCTGACCGTCCCGTTCTTCACCACTTCTATCGCAGGCTCAGCCAGGGGCTTCATCTTAACGAACCACTGCCTCGACAGGATAGGTTCGATAACGGTGCTGCACCTGTAGCATGTACCCACATTGTGCTTGTGTCCCTCGATTTTTGCAAGCAGACCGAGTTCCTTCAGGTCTTCGACTATCTTCTTCCTGGCCTCGTACCTGTCCATGCCGGCATACCTGCCCGCATTCTCATTCATCACAGCCCTGTCATCCATCACCCTTATCTGCTGCAGACCATGGCGCAGGCCAACTTCAAAGTCATTGGGATCGTGGGCGGGTGTTATCTTGACGACGCCTGTCCCGAACTCTTTATCCACGTAAGAGTCTGCGATGACCGGGATCTCCCTGTCCATCAGCGGCAGAATGACTGTCTTCCCGACCAGATCTTTATATCGCTCATCATCCGGATTGACAGCGACTGCCGTGTCGCCGAGCATCGTCTCAGGCCTTGTGGTGGCAACTGTTACGAACCCGTCGCTGTCCTTTATAGGATACTTTATGTGCCAGAAACTACCATCCTGTTCTTCATACTCCACTTCCGCGTCCGATATGGATGTGCAGCATTTGGGGCACCAGTTGATTATGCGGTCGCCCCTGTAGATGAGGCCTTTTTCATAGAGCCTGACGAAAACCTCCAGGACAGCCTTCGAAAGGCCTTCATCCATGGTGAACCTTTCTCTGTCCCAGTCGCAGGAACTCCCGAGCTTCTTTAGCTGCTCCACTATCCTGCCGCCGTAGACTCTTTTCCATTCCCATGCCCTTTCAAGGAACTTCTCTCTGCCTATGTCTTCCTTTTTCAGTCCCTCTTTTGCCATGGTCTCGACTATCCTGGCCTCGGTGGCTATACTGGCATGGTCCGTGCCAGGCAGCCACAGCGCACAATAGCCCTGCATCCTCTTCCACCTGATCAGTATGTCCTGAAGTGTATTGTCCAGGGCATGCCCCATGTGGAGCTGGCCGGTGATATTCGGCGGAGGTATCACTATTGTGAACGGCGTCTTGCTGTCATCGGGCTCCGCGTGGAAATAGCCCTTCTCCATCCACTCTTTGTAAAGACTGTCCTCCACCTGTGACGGATCGTACTTTTTTGCCAATTCATTTATTCTTTCCATCTGATCTCCTCCTGGCTGCAGTTGATATCTATTATCGTCTCGTTTGATATGGGCACTGTTGTACCGTAAATTGCTGATACGGGCGCTGCTGTACCGCACATCGCTGATACAGGCACCGCTAACTGTACATTGCTGATACGGGCGTCGCTGTACCGTACATCGCTGATACGGTCACTGTCATCGTGGCATCCTGATTATATTTTTTTCAAAGCGATCAGCAACAGTATTATCCCCGGCAGGAAAACAAGCATGCCGCAAAGCTTCACATTCACCGTTGCTTTCAGCGTTTTGTACTCGTCGATCTCTTCTTCATCCAACTCGGTCTCATGCTCCAAAACCACTTTCTTGTCAAGGCCGTACCTCTTTACGATTTGCTTCGCCGCTGCCACCATTATAAGTCCGGCGGCAATCAGGAAGCCCGCCAGTATTATTAGTGCAAGCATGTGCCACTTCCTTTCAAAAAAAAAGCCCTCCATCCGGACTAATTGGACGAAGGACTGTGCTCCGCGGTACCACCAAAATTCCCTTTACAGGGCCCTCACAGGAATAACGGTTCCTAATCCGCTGCAGTTGTTCCGCGCGTCCGGCGGCTTTTTGCTGCAGAACTCCCGGGCGACCTTCAGCAGTCTTATCCCCGGAAGACCTCCCAGCCTATGGGTCTTCCTCTCTTGCTTTATTTGGGGCAGTTCCCTGCCTACTCCTCCCGTTCAACGCCTGTGCCTTTTTCAATTATATTGGTTAATATAATATATTAAAAAAGAAGTGTCAAGTGGGGTATGTCAAGGGACGGTTCTGGAGGCAAGGTTGTCAGGGAAGCGATCCTGTCAAGGGGACGGTCTTGTCAGAACCGCCCCCTTGGCAACATCACTGGCAACATCCTTATACACACCACTTTTTTATTGAACCCGCCGGTATAATTATGTATAATTTACTTGTTTGAAGCAAAAGGTAGAAAAAAATCCTTTTTATATGAGTGGAGTGTTTTGATGAATGTCATAAAAGGCGGGGTTACGGCTCCGGAAGGTTTTTTTGCCACGGGAGTGGCGTGCGGGCTCAAAAAGGATGGGAAGAGGGATCTTGCCATCGTCTGTTCGGAGGACAGCGCCGCGGTTGCGGGTGTTTTTACGACGAACAAGGTTAAGGGGCATTCGCTGCAGTTGACGATAGAGCATGTGAAAACAGGCTACGCGAACGCGATCGTAATCAACAGCGGCAACGCAAATGCCTGCGTCGGCGAAAGAGGTTATGAGGACGCGCTGAAGATAGCGACGGCCACATCGGAATTGCTTGACTGCAACCCCCAGGACATCCTGGTAGCATCCACAGGAGTCATCGGGATCCCGCTGAATATGGATGCGATCATGCCCGCCCTTGATGAGCTTGTTTCAAATATGGATCCTGACGGCGGGCACGATGCCGCAGAAGCCATTATGACCACTGACACCATTCCCAAGGAAATCGCCATAGAACTGGAACTGCAGGATACACGAGCGGTAATAGGCGGCATGGCCAAGGGTTCGGGTATGATACACCCCAACATGGCTACAATGATAGGCATCATCACCACTGATGCCAACATATCCCGGAAGCTTCTGGACAAGGCCCTCAGGACTGTCGTGAAATCCACCTTCAACAGAGTTACTGTCGACGGCGATACCAGCGTATGCGATATGGTGGTCATATTCGCAAACGGCATGGCTGAGAACCCCGGCATCATCACAGAAGGGGAAGATTATGAAAAATTCGTCAAGGGGCTCGAGTATGTCTGCACATACCTGGCAAGGCTTATCGCCAGGGACGGCGAAGGAGCCACAAAGCTGGTGGAGGTCGTGGTCGAAGGGGCGGAAAACCAGGAAGATGCATATAAGGCCGCCTGTGCAGTAGCAAAGTCACCGCTGGTGAAAACGATGCTGTTCGGCAACGATGTCAACTGGGGCAGGATAATTACCGCGGTCGGCTATTCAGGAGCCGAATTCGACCCCGCATATGTCGATATATATATCGGGGACATGCTTATGTGCAAAGCCGGGTGTGCAGTCGATTTCGACGAGGCGGAAGCCCGGAAGCTGCTTGAGAAAAACGAAGTCAGGCTGCTGATAAAGCTTAACAAGGGTGTGTATTCGGACCGTGTCTGGACATGTGATTTTTCATATGATTATGTTAAGATAAACGCAAGTTACCGCACATGACAGCCGATATAATTTATGGATGATATCCGAAGGCAGATAAAGCCCGGAACGAAGATAATACCGGGAACGCAGATGGCATCATGTATGCGGTCAGTATCCGGATACGTATAATATCCGGAACACAGATAAAATCCGGAACACAAAAAATAACCGGAACAGGGAGGGGTCAAAGTGGGTGTGAAGCAGTACGTAGTGTTTGTGATCAACGGCGACGAGTTCGGCCTTGAGATCGAAAAAGTGAGCATTATTGAAAGGGTGCTCGAAGTATTCAAAATACCGAACACGCCTGATTACATCGAAGGACTGGCTAATTTGAGAGGCAAGGTGCATACCATATTCAATCTCAGAAAGCGTTTCCATCTGCCCTGCCCCGAATTCACCGAAGAAACCAGGGTAATAATCGCAAAGACTTCTGACGATTCTGTTGTAGGCCTCATTGTTGACGGAGTTCGTGAAATAGTAAAAATCGAGGACGACCAGTACGAACCTGTGCCTGCTGCACTGGCAAGCGTCAGGGACAGATTCCTGACCGGCACAGCCAAGGTCGGAGACAGGCTGATCCTTCTCCTCGACCTGGAGAAAGTTATTACAGAAGGAGACATTCCTCCGGTTAAGCCTGAGAAGAAAGCCAGCGCGAAGAAAACCACAAAGTCGGGAAAACAGGCCGTATCGGCAGATAAAGCGGGCAGCGGCGGGCAAAACTGAACAGAGCCAAACCAATGTATGATGCTAATACTAGTGTATGCTGCTGAAACCAGTGTATGCTGTCACAAAAAATAACCGGCAGGAAATCGTCATTTCGCCGCATCAAACAGCGCTTCCAACAGAGCCAGCATACAACCTCATCAAACGCGGACTCCCGCTATGTGCAGGAACCTTACATAAGCCGGCTCAAAGTCCGCAAGCCGGTAATAATCTGTATCGAACGTGTGGGCTGCTACCAGAATGCCTTCCAGAGATGGCGGGCTTGAAACCTTTACGACCACCGGCGAATGATTGAAGTGTTTACTGTCCGCAAAGGACAGTTGGGCAATATCCCCAGGCCTGACATCAGAAATATCCACTTCCTCTGCAAAAGGCCCTGCTCCCCTGTTGTTGACAAGAAATTTATACAGGTAATTGACACCGGTCCATGACGCCGTCCTGTTAAACGAATTGATGTAATACCAGCCATAGACCGGCGTATAGTTCATGACTCCGCTTCCGGCATATATGCACTGTGAAGCAAAATTGGTACAATCCCCTCCCAGCTTTTCAAAGTCGTAATAAGACGGATTCCTTCCATAAGCCCACAAATGCGCATACTGAACTGCCCTGTCCCTGTTGTAGGGCCTTATCGTCCTCTTATCGCCACAGTCCTTTTTGCTGGCGTCTTTTTTCTCGCTGTCTTTTTTGCTTGTGTCTTTTTCCTCGCTGTCCCTTTTGCTTGTGTCTTTTTTACTGTTGTCTTTTTTGCTGGTGTCATTTTTCCCACTTTCTTTCTTGCTGTTGTCTTTTTTGCCGCTGTCTTTTTTGCCGCTGTCTTTTTTGCCGCTGTCTTTTTTGCCGCTTGCCTCATTGTCGCTGCCCTCATATACCCTGCCACTATCTGCAAAATCACTGCCTCTGCCTGTGTAACTTCCGCTGCTGCCTGTATTGTACTTGCTTTTACCTGCGATATTAAAATCTCTCCCTGCGAAACCCATCATTACTCCCCTGCAATGCTGTTCACCTGCAAAACAGTCAAAGATCTGCCTCTGGCATCTTATGCAGTATGGTATGTCCAGGTGCCAAATCGCCAGATGTTTACGCCCCGGGAAATAACGACTTGGGTGTACATTCCCGGACACTACAACCCGGGTGTACAATCTCAGGATCTACGACTCAGGTGTACGCTCCCGAAAATTACGACTTGGGTGTACAATTTTTAGACTGTTGTGGGTTGAAAACCGCACACATATTGAAATTTGTCAATAGACTATTTACATAATGTTGTATATATGTATATATTTGTTGTTTTAACTGGAATTATATTGTAAAGCATTTCACAACAATCAAATTTTTGTACACCCTGGTCTCATTTCCCGGGGAAATAAATCCCTGGGGCATAAGTTCGATGCCAAGCAAGTTCAGGCAAACAGGCTGGTATAGGGAAGGAAGGAAGGAAGAAAGAAAGAAAGAAAGAAAGAAAGGAGAAAGGAGAAAGAAAGGAAAAAAAGAAAGCAAGCTAGCATGCGAGAATAGGCTGTCACGGGGATTCAGGAAAGCAGACATATGCAAACGGGCCGGCACGAGGAAGCAGGCATGCAGACATAAGAAGGTAGGCTGTCAAAGAGTAACACGTAGCAAAAACCGGCTGCACACGGGTTCTGCATCACTGCGCTGAACATTACAGCGCTGGAATGATGCGGAGCACGTGGCAGCCGGTCGTCGTTGCCTCAACACTATATAAAGTCGCCCATAAATGCTATCTGGGCTAGTTATATAGTCCCTGTGCGGCGAGCATAGTTCCCGTATGCGAACATAGTCCCTGTACGGCGAGCATAGTATCCGTACGACGAGTATAGTACCCGCATGGCAAATACAGTCACTGAATGGTAAACTTAGTTCCTGTACAGCGAAGAGGCATCAGTCTTCCAGTATATAGCTGTTGAGCCATACTTCGAGCATTTCCTGCCTGCCGGACTGGATGGCGACTTTGTCGAGGTCCAGTACATACTGCTCAAGTTCCTTGAAGCCGACCTTGTTTTCGACAATGTCCTTGCCGATGCCAGTGGTGTAGCTCGAATACCTGTCAGCAATGAATTTGTCGAACTTGCCGTCCTCTGCTATCTTAGCAGCTATCTTCAGGCCTTTTGCAAATGTATCCATGCCAGCGATATGTCCGATGAACAGATCTTCAGGCTCAAAGGATCCTCTCCTGACCTTGGAGTCGAAGTTCAGGCCGCCCTTGGTGAAGCCGCCCATCTTGAGGACCTCGAGCATTGCAAGTGTCGTGTCATAAATATTGGTCGGGAACTGGTCGGTATCCCAGCCGAGCAGCAGGTCGCCCTGGTTCGCGTCGATGCTTCCGAGCATGTTGTTGATGCGTGCGACCCTGAGTTCATGCTGGAACGTATGCTGTGCCAGCGTTGCATGGTTGGCTTCGATGTTCAGCTTGAAGTAAGGATCCAGGCCGTATGTCTTGAGGAAGCTTATAACTGTCGCGGAATCAAAGTCATACTGGTGCTTCGTGGGCTCCTTCGGCTTGGGCTCGATCAGGAACTGGCCGTCGAAACCGATCTCCTTCGCATAGTCGACTGCCATCCTGAGGAAACGCGCCATATTGTCGAGTTCGAGTTTCATGTCAGTATTGAGCAGTGTCTCATAGCCTTCTCTGCCGCCCCAGAACACGTAGTTCTGGCCGCCGAGTTCCTTAGTGACCTCCATCGCCTTCTTGACCTGGGCGGCTGCATATGCGAATACTTCAGCATTCGGAGACGTGGAAGCGCCGTGAGTGAATCTCGGATTTCCGAAAGCATTTGTGGTTCCCCACAGAAGCTTGACATTGCTGTCCTTCATCCTGTCCTTGATCGCTTCTACGATGATATCGAGCCTCTTGTTGGTCTCTCTCAGGGTGTCGGCTTCAGGAGCGATGTCCCTGTCATGGAAACAGAAGAACGGTGCTCCGAGCTTTTCACAGAATTCGAAGCATGCCTCGACCTTTGCCTTTGCCAGATCCATCGGATCAGTAATGTGGTTCCATGGCCTTACGGCGGTACCGACCGGTCCGAACGGATCCGTTCCGGTTGCCTGGAAAGTGTGCCAATAAGCAACGGCGAACCTCAGGTGGTCTTCCATCCTCTTGCCCGCTACTACTTCATCAGCATTGTAATATTTGAATGCCAGCGGGTTATCGGAGCCTTTGCCCTCAAACTTGATTTTCTGTACACTTTTAAAATACTCAGCCATATTCTACCTCCGTATTCATAGATTTATTTTTTGCTTCACATAATTACGCGCAGTATTGAACCGTCCATCTGCCTGTTGTCTGTATATCTGTCTATTTATCTATCTATCTGTCTGCTTGTTTGTCAATAAGTCTGTCTGTCATCTGCTGTCTATCTGCCAAACAGTTTCTTTAAGGGGATTATCGCCGCTCCCAGCGTGGATGCCCGTTCACCTATCTCTGATATGATGAGCTCGACATTGGAAGCAGGTCTCTTCAGTGCTTTCGCATCGATAATGCTTCTAAGTGTATCCAGCACCAGGCTGCCATATACGGTAAAGTCTTTCCCCAGCACGATCCGGGACGGATTGAGCATGTTGATCAGGTTGGACAAAGCTATGCCGATGTAGCGCGTGGCTTCTTCCAGGATATTTGCAGACGCTGCGTCCCCTGTCCTGGCAGCATTCGTTATGTCCTCAAGTGTGATCTCGTCGATATCATCCTTTTCTCTGAGGCTTGAGGCCACACCCTGTCTGATGATCTTCTTCGCCTTCTCGATAATGCTTCCGGTGGACGCCAGAGTCTCGAGACACCCGTAATTGCCGCAGCCGCACCTGGGTCCGTCTTCGTCCACTACGATATGCCCAACTTCACCGGCACTTCCGTTCGTTCCCCTGTAAGGCCTGCCTCCGGTGAAAATGCCCGCGCCAATACCTGATTTGATGTTCAGGCAGACGAAATTGCTCGCAGTCTGGCATGACCCTATCCAGTTCTCACAGATGGCTGAAGCCATTGCCTCATTTTCGATGCAGACAGGAAGTTCGAGCGCTTTTTCAAGCATCCCGGCAGGATCCGCATCCTCCCATCCGATATTCGGGGCCAGCACGACCCTGTGGGATTTGGAATCCACGATCCCGGGCACCGAGATCCCCACTCCCAGCAGCCGTTCTTTCTTAATCGAGAACTTATCCATTACGTCCCTGACACAATCCGCCGAAGCCTTTACTGCCATCTCGGGCGTATTCGCCCGCAACGGTACAGACCCTTCATATGCCACGCGGCCGGTTATGTCCATAAGTACGTATTGTATGATACCGACTTCTATGTCCAGCCCCACGGAATACCAGGAGTCAGGCTTCAGTTCCAGAAGCACGGGTTTCCTTCCGCCGCTTGACTCGCCTGTCCCGATCTCATGGATGTATTCCCTTTCGATCAGCGAAGACACTATGACGCCTATGGCAGTGGGCGACAATCCTGTCTCCTTGGAAAGCTCCGCTCTTGAAACAGCCTGTTTCGTCCGGATCAGGTCCAGTATGCCTTTTTCGTTATATGCTTTTAGAAATTTGCTGTTTCCAGTCTTGCCTTTAGTCATCTGCAAACCTCATATGTCTTTCATGATCCGGGCCAGATCCTTGAAATCATTCTTCAGTGATTTATAAAGCTGGCTATACAGACCGTAGAACTTTGAATACACGGCTATGTTCTGCTGATCCGGCTGCTGGACGTCAACCGGTTTGATAGCCGTGTCACATGCCTCAGTTACATCCTTGTAGACACCCGTACCTACTCCTGCCAGCAAGGCTACACCCAGGGCAGGACCTTCGCTGGAGTTGATCGTGGTTATGGGAAGACCGAATATATCAGCCTGCATCTGCTTCCACAGCCTGCTCTTTCCGCCGCCGCCAGAAGCACGGACCTCGTTTATATCGACTCCCAGGTCCGCTATAATGCCCAGGCAGTCCTTGAGGCTGAAAACAACGCCTTCCATGACGGATCTGATAATATCTCTCTTCTTATGTACGGTAGAAAGCCCGAAGAACACGCCCCTTGCGTCTGAATCCAGGTGAGGCGTCCTTTCGCCGATAAGATACGGCAGATACAGCAGACCGTTGCTTCCCGGCTTCACCTTATCGGCTTCCTTGTCCATCAGCACATAGGGATCGACATCCATCAGGTCGGCAACGCTGATCTCTTCCCTGCACATATTGTCCCTGAACCATTTCAGCGAGAACCCGGCCGCCTGTGTGACGCCCATGACATGCCTGGTGTTCGGGACTGCATGGCAGAATGTCTGAAGCCGTCCCAGCGGATCTATCCTTATCTTGTCAAGATAAGCAAATACGACACCCGATGTACCAATGGTCGATGATACTACGCCCGGCTTGACGATGCCGTTGCCGACAGCACCTGCCGCCTGGTCTCCGCCGCCGCCAACCACCGGCGTTCCCGGCTTCAGACCTGTCAGAGCTGCAGCTTCCTGGCTGACATGGCCGCTGACTTCCTGGGATTCATACACTTCGGCCAGCCATTGCTTCTCTATCCCCAGTTTGGAAAGTACTTCATCGCTCCAGCATCTGCCCGGTATATCCAGCAACTGCATTCCGCTGGCATCGGAAACCTCGGTGGCGAATTCGCCCGTCAGCCTGAACCTGACGTAGTCCTTCGGGAGAAGGATCTTTTTGATCTTTTCGAAAACATCAGGCTCGTTGTTTTTGACCCACATGATTTTGGATGCAGTAAATCCAACAAGTGCCGGGTTCGCTGTGATCTCTATCAGCCTTTCCTTTCCGACCAGCGAGGTTATCTGTTCACATTCCGCGGTGGTCCTCTGGTCGCACCAGATGATGGAACGCCTCAGCACTTTGTTGTCCGCATCCAGCAGGACCATGCCGTGCATCTGGCCTGACAGCCCTATACCGCTGATATCTTCCGGTTTTGCTCCGCTTTTGGCCAGTACCGCGCGGATACCGTCACATGTTGCTTTCCACCAGTCCTCAGGATCCTGCTCAGCCCATCCGATCTGCGGCTGGTAAAGCGGATACTCGTTGAGTGAGCTTGCCAGAGTTTTGCCGTACTCGTCAAACAGGACCGTCTTGGTGCCTGATGTCCCAATGTCAATACCCAACAAATAAGCCATATTCTCCCCTCCCGATATGTACCTTTTTAATATTACATTATTAAGTATACTACTCAGAAAAATATAAATCAATGAAATGAGGCAATAAATTTAAGTATGCGCCACATATTTTCAATAGCAAAAAATAATACGGAAACAGACTAATAAATTGCCCCATATCGCTAATAATAAATCCTGAAGTCAAATCATAAGGAGGCTTGACTATGAAAGCACAAAAGATGGATCGCCCCAACGAGGGTATCGTCTGTTCCGTTGATACCTGCTATTATTACATGCAGGGCGACCGCTGCACCGCATCACAGATCCATGTCAGCCCGAGAGGCTCCACGACATCCGAGCAGACTGACTGTGATACATTCTATTACAAAAAGGACAACAGCTGACATTGTCTGACAGGCCTTCCGTATTAATCATCGGGCTCCATGATGCCGGATCCACAGCGGCAGCATGGGGCTTTCTAATTGCGCATCTGAAGGCGTCAGAGCGATCATAAATCACGCATCTGAAAGCGTCCGATACCTTTCATAAACCGCGCATCCGAAAGCGTCCGATACCTTTCATAAACCGCGCATCTGAAGGCATCAGAGACTTACTTTAACCGCGCATTTACAAGAGAGGATCGATCCGGGCGGAATACCTCAATAGAAGCAGCTTCCGCCTATAAATTCCCTGATGATGGAGTTGGCGGGAACATCCTTCTCGTCGATCGGCAGGAAATAGCTCAGGAATTCTATGAGCCTCCTTGCCTCCGAGTATTCCACGGTGCTGTTGTCGATTTCCATGAGCAGCGGTTCGGCGTACGTCTTCAACACACCCAGTTCATACATCAGCGCCGAATTGAACATTACATCCGCGCTTTCCTGGAACGGGAATATATTCATTTCCTCTCCCCGCCTGACGGACGGCCATCTGTTTATTGTGCTCACCGCGCTGCATCCCCTGAACTGGTGGTCTCTCACGATACGCCTGATGATCCTGTTGTCCGTAGTCGGGATCCTGTTGTGGTCATCGATGTTCATCGAAGTAAGCGCGCTGACATATATCTTGAACTTGCTTTCCCGGGGTATCTCGGATGTCAGTTTCTCATTGAGGCCATGTATCCCCTCGATGACCAGCACATGGTCGTCGTCTATCTGCAGTTTCCTGCCCACAGGTTCCCTGGCGCCCGTATTGAAGTTGAACAGCGGCAGTTCGACCTCTTTGCCCCGGATGAGGTCGTTGAGCTGCCTGTTGAACAGCTTCACATCTATCGCCTCAAGCGCTTCATAATCGTAGTCGCCGTTTTCGTCCCTCGGAGTTTTGTCGCGGTTGACAAAGTAATCATCCAGCGATATGGTGACGGGCTTGAGGCCATTGACCCTCAGTTGTATGGAAAGCCGCTGGGCAAATGTGGTCTTGCCTGAAGACGACGGGCCTGATATGAGGATGATCTTTTTCCTGTGCCCGCTCTCGGCGATCATGTCTGCTATGTTCGCTATCTTTTTCTCATGCAGCGCCTCGGATATCCTGATCATCTCCGTGACCCTGCCTTCCTTTACAAGAGTGTTAAGCGCGCCAACGTTCTCGATCTCCAGTATGCGGCCCCATCTCTTGAATTCCAGGTATATGTTGAACAGCTTCTCCTGCTCGATGAATTCAGGCAGCGTCCCCGGTGAGGATTTGTCCGGGAACCGTATTATGATGCCTCCCTGGTAGTATTTGAGGCCGAAGACCTTTATATACCCTGTGTCGGGAGCCATATAACCATAAAAATAGTCATCCATGCCGCCACAGTTGTAGATCGTGACAAGTTGCTTGTTCCTGTGCTCTATGGCGCGGTACCTGTCCATCCTGTCGGTGGATTCGAACAGCGCCTCGGCTTCCTGAAGAGGCATCTCCCTTTTCTCGAAGGGTATCGCCTGTTCCGCTATTTCATGCATGCGTTTCTCCAGGATCTCCACTTCACGCGGCTGGAGTTCCCTGTCCCCCCTCAGTTCACAGTACAGGCCCCTGCCGACTGCGTGGCTGATTATGACCCTCCTGTCAGGAAACAGGTCGTTGGCGGCTTTCATGAAGATGAAATACAGGCTCCTCCTGTATATCCTCATCCCGTCTTCCTCTGTCAGGTCTATGAAGCACACATTGCAGTCATCATACAGTTCATATGTCAGTTCTTTGATATCATTGTCAACTCTCGCCGCGATTATCGTTTCACTGCGAAGGCCCGAAAATTCCTTCGCCAGTTCCAGCAGCGCCGTGCCCTTCCTGACGGTCACATTTTTTTTCGAATCCAGCGTTACTTTTATCTGTTCTTTTGCAAATGCCATCTGTTCTCTCCTCGCTCTTTCAGATGATGCTATCTCTATTATAGTATATTTATCAGGTGTTTGACAGAAATGTTTATTATAAGTTAATATGAAATGAAAAATTTTAATGGAGAATGATCGTTCAAATGAGTGAAAAGACAGGATCAGGCAGGATAAGCAGTATAAAAACCGAAACAGAACGGAGAAGGACCTTTGCGATAATATCCCATCCGGACGCGGGCAAAACCACGATAACCGAAAAGCTTCTGCTGTACGGAGGGGCCATCAGGCTCGCCGGGGCCGTCAAGGCAAGAAAAGCGGGCAGCTATGCTGTTTCGGACTGGATGGATATTGAAAAGCAGAGGGGCATATCCGTCACATCCAGTGTCATGCAGTTCGAATATGACGGATACTTCATAAACATACTTGACACTCCAGGCCACCAGGATTTCAGCGAAGATACCTACAGGACGCTCATGGCAGCCGACAGCGCCGTGATGCTCATCGACGGCGCAAAGGGAGTAGAAGCGCAGACGATAAAGCTGTTCCATGTCTGCAAGATGAGGGGCATACCGATATTTACATTTGTCAATAAAATGGACAGGGCCAGCAAGGATCCCTTTTTGCTGATGGAAGAGATAGAAAACGTGCTCGGCATACGTTCATATCCGATGAACTGGCCCATCGGCACGGACGGCGACTTCAAAGGCGTATACAACAGAAAACTCAAGCAGATCGAGCTCTTTGAAGGCGGCAGGCACGGCAGCACAGTTGTGAACTCCATCAAGGGGTCTGTCGATGATCCGGTATTCGCAGACCTCCTGGGCAGCCACTACCACGACAGGCTGCAGGAAGAAATCGAACTTCTGGATATAGCCGGCGATGAGTTTTCATTGAAAAAGATCCTCTCCGGAGAACTGACTCCTATGTTCTTCGGAAGCGCCATGACCAACTTCGGGGTCCGGCCGTTCCTCGAGGAGTTCCTGCAAATGGCTCCATGCCCCGGTGCGAGGATGTCGGACGCAGGCGAGATCGACCCCGGATCCGAGCACTTCTCCGGATTTGTTTTCAAGATACAGGCAAACATGAACCCGACCCACAGGGACAGGCTTGCATTCTTACGTATCTGTTCGGGCAGGTTCACGAAAGGCATGTCGGTCTGGCATGTACAGGCCGGCAGGGAGGTCAGGCTGGCACAGCCCCAGCAGTTCATGGCGCAGGAGCGGGCTATCGTGGAAGAGGCATACCCAGGCGACATCATAGGGGTATTCGATCCGGGCATATTCAAAATAGGCGATACGCTGTGCGAAGGTGGCAGGCGTTTCAGGTTCGAGGCCATCCCGGTGTTCCCCGCAGAGCACTTTGCCAGGGTCTCCCCTGCCGATTCGATGAAAAGGAAGCAGTTCATCAAAGGCATCAACCAGCTTTCGGAAGAAGGGGCGATCCAGGTGTTCAGGCAGCCTGATTCAGGTATGGAGTCGGTCATAGTGGGAGCGGTCGGAGTCCTGCAGATCGAAGTACTGGAACACAGGTTGAAGCACGAATACGGCGTCGATCTAAGGGTCGGCCACCTGCCCTACAGGCACGCCAGGTGGATCGTTTCGGAAACGGACGATATACGGAGACTGAACCTCACAAGCTCAACAATGTTGGTGGTGGACAGCCGGGAAACGCCGGTCCTGCTCTTGGAAAACGAGTGGAATATAAGGTGGGCCGAGGAGAAAAACGCCGGCCTTGTGCTGACCGATATCCAGGGAGCAACGGATGGCGGGCATTCCTGAAGCCGGATCCATATACAGCCCGGAATCCGGATTTGACTGCAGCGCTATTCAGCAGCGTTGTCCTTCGGTCCGGGATCGTTCTTCGGTTCCGCTTTATAACGGCGAAGGATTGATGTATAATATAAGATGTATAGTATAATATGATATATATTCATATATAGACAGTCATATACAGGCAGTCATATGTTGTCGTTTTTTCATGCTAATGTTCAATATATGTCATAATGGAGCGGTCAAATGAATCCTCAGCCAAACAACAACGGCACATATAGTGTGGCCAGGAACCAGAAAGTAATGATCGAGGGCGAATATCCGGATTCGCTGAAACTGCTGCTGCGGGGAAAGCTCGAGGCATACATATCTCCCGCGGGCAGGCCGCCCGGTTCCCAGGATCCGAAGGATGCATCCCGCAATGGATACAGGCTGTTCGATCTGGACCGGAACATCTTCATAGGAGCCAGTGAACTGCTGACCGGCGGGAGAATCATACTGACATACAAAGCAGCCACAGAATGCAGCATATATTCCTGTCCTGCACAGAACAGGCAGGATGTGGAGGAACTGATCAGCAAGCAGAGAGAGTATGGAGCCTATATCGTCAATTCGATATGCAGCCTGATACTCAGCTCATACCAGGCTCTCGGCGACGCCCTGTCCTACTGCCGCACCATCGACAGCATATGCCGCAATCTTTGTGCGTATTATGTTTCACTCTGCAGCACATACGGACTGGCCCGGATACCCGGGGATGTATCTGAAACAGGAGAATCGGCAGCATCCCGGCTTCAGGAAAAGGGCGTCATGATACCTCCGGCATTCAGCAGGCAGTTCGTAGAGTCCGAAGAGACAGCCGCGCCGGAACTGATCCGGGAAAACACCGGGTTGCAGGAACAGGTCCGGTATTACAGGCAACTGAACAATATCTCGCCAAATATCAGAAAGCTCTTCTTTGCGGCAAACACATACGTGACTGAAAAGCACGCCGCCGAGGCATCCCGGTTCCTGGAAGCTGTCGCGGAAGATCTGCGCCAGGTCTTCGGGCATCTTGAAAAGGCCATCAGCCTCCTTTACGGTACCGGTGAGGACAATGCCTATACCGCATTTATCAGGGCAACTTTCGAAATGAAGGAAAATGGCATGGACCATACTCCGGCACTGGAAGCAGCGTCATACATATACAGCAGGCTGAAGGACATATCATCGTATATCGACCTGGAATACAAGCATGATACATGTATCGATTTCGATTATTTCGAGCACATGCATTCAGACAGGACAGCCGCACTGTCATCGGTGGAAACAGGTGAAGACAAACCGGGCGCAATATCAGTCTCAGCGGACTCGGTTCTCAGCCTTCCCGAGGAGTTGCAGAACAGCGCGGCCAAAATACTGGAATATGCCGGAATACCGGAAGAGAAGGCAACCTGCTTCATGATGAACCTCACTGCCTTCAGGAATCTAAAGGACAAGCTTTCCGCCGACGAAACCGCCAGGACTGTCAGAAAGGCAGTGGCAGACCAGTTTTTTGACATATACGCCGAGGTTTTCAAAAAAGCTCTCAAAACCGGGGATGATTCCAGGCTGATCAGGATGTTCCTTTCTTACGGCTATATGGATGAAAAACTGCTGGATATCAGCCAGACGATGGCGATCTACAAGCTTGCAGGCATGAACCACAGCTCCGACGGCACCGCAAGTGTCTACTTCATGCATGAATGGCTGACTGAAATGTACAACATGACGAAGGATCCGTCTGTCGACAATTTCGGGCACGATTACATAGATACGTTCCGGCAGCTCAAAAAGCAGGGGCGGATCACTGACAGCGACAAAGCGGCCTATATGAACAACCGGGAGGACAGGCTGGCCTTCGAGATTAACAATATGGTGAAGACCAACCACAAGCTGGTCCAGGGAAAAATATCTGTTTATTTCCCCATACTGCACAGGGACGCGGCGCCTTACGACCCCTGCCGTTCGTTCGTGTCGCCTTCCGTAATCTGCGAAAAGCTGAACAGGATACTCGGGATAGATTACTCTCTTTTCCACAGGGAAATACATTACTTAAATGCTGAAAAAGGCATCGAAAAGGAAATAGTGATGAAAAAAGTGATGCCTGACATACTCCTGATGCCTGTTTACGGCACCAAGGCAATGATGTGGCAGGAAATAGCCGGAAGGGTCAGGAGCAGCCCGGGAAGGTTTATTGTACCGGTTTTCACGGATGAAAACATCGATGAATTGCTGATCAGGCTGGCAGGCAATTTCAGGTGGGAACTGTGCAGAACCATGATGGGCGCTGCCTGGAACGACATCACTCAAAGCTCGCTGACGGCTGAATATGCAGAATACATACAATTCTACCGCAAAAACCGTGACCTCACCGAGGAAGCAAAGGAAAAGGTAAAGGCGCTGATCTCAAAATACCATAACAGGCTGCGCGAAATATTCACTTCGGAATACGAGGTATGGATATGCAATGAATCCAACGGAAACCCCCGGCTCAACAGGGTCGCAAGAGGCATATTCGCAAAGCACTGCCCGTTTTCCAGGCATATCAGGGAGCATCTGGAGAAGCAGCCGATCTATTCCGACCTGATATCACAGTTCAACATCCAGCGCGCCAGAAAAATCAAGGAACTGGAAAACCACTACAAGGCATATATCAAGGCAAATGGATCACTGGACCCGGCTTTGCAGGAGAATCTGGATTTCTATAAGCTGATGTGAAAAGTCTGTCGCTTTGCATGGCAGGTTCTGCCCGATCATATAACCGGTTCCGACAGTTCCGGCGGTTAGTCCTGTCCGCTCCCGTTACCAGTCTGCACGAAATACTGTGGCCAAAATCATCTGGCCTTCGGTATCATATTGGCGAAGTTG
>JAAZKL010000081.1 GCA_012799845.1 Clostridiaceae bacterium | reverse complement strand
GGCGTGCGTGTCACGGGCAGCGACGAAACGCTGCAGGATGATTATACCTTTAAGTTCCAGACAGAGCGGCCTCCTACGACGAAGAAATACTTCGACTTCTCCGAAAGCTGCTACAACTTCCTTCCGGGGACCGTACCCGCACTGGAAGTCTACACAATGCAGGAAATGGCCGGAAGCGAAGTGCCTGTCGAAATATACAGGTTCCCGGACGCGGAAAGCTTCCTGGATGCAGTGAGAAAAGCAAACCGCATGCCATACTGGGCGCTCTGGAACAAAAGTGAAAGTTATGATGCAAGTACGCTGGAGAAACTGGAGAAGATGGCATCTGTCAACTGTACCATATCGGATTATGGCGGAGATTACTACTGGACCAGGTATTTCCTCGTTCTCCCCTCAACGCTGCAGGATGGATACTATCTTGCGGCCGTGGACATCGACGGCGACAAGTATTATGTCCCGGTGCAGATAAACAGCACCTCCGTATATATCATGACAGCGAGAAACAAATGCCTTGCATGGCTGAATGATACGGTCACAGGCAAACCCCTGTCCGGCGCCGTCTTCAGGCATGAAAGCGGAGCCTCCGCAGTATCGGACAGCAACGGCCTGGCTGTATTTGACGCGCCCCGGAAAGACAACGATACGCCATATGATTTCTTCATAGCAGAGCACGGGTCAAAGCTCCCGTTTGTCGCATGCGTGTCAAACTACAGCTCGATCTATTACTGGAGCAGCGATACCGGATTTAGCGCGACAGATAATTACTGGACTTATATGTATTTCGACAGAAGCGTGTACCTTCCGCAGGATACCGTCAATGTATGGGGCGTCGTAAAGCCGAGGAGCGGAGCAGGGATCGGAAACGAAGCTGTACTGGAACTGGTCGGTTATAACTGGTACATGCCGGGCAGCAACGAGCCGCCGGTGCTGGCGTCGCAGGATATAACACTGTCGCCGGACGGCACCTTCACGGGAAGCTTCAGGATCTCCAACTACAATCCGGGCGGATACAGTATCCGCGTAAGGATCGGCGACAATATCATGACCAGCCGGTATTTTTCAGTACAGGAATACACTAAGCCGGTATATACGATAGATACCGTTTCAGACCAGAAATATATGTATGAGTGGGAAACTGTCAATTTCGACATAACCTCCTCCTTCTTCGAAGGGACGCCGGTATCGGGCATGAAACTGGACTACACCACACTTATAAACTACAACATATATAACCAGGGCGTCCTGACATGCGACAGCAACGGAAGAGCCTCCACATCTGTCAAGCCTGTTACAGATAACAAGGGATGGAGACCTCAGACGCTGGAATTCAGGGTGATCAACAGCGAAGCTGAAGAACAGCAGATAAGAGAGAGCAAGTACATCTATGTCTTCCCCAGGGATACCATGGTGGAGGTCTCGTCAAATGTGGAAGACGGCAAGGGCACCATATCCTTTGCCACAAGCAGGATCGACCTGTCAAAACTGAAGGCTTCCGGATCCGGTTATCCCGCAGTGGACGACTTCAGGGGCGAAAGCGTCGATATGCAGGTAACGGCTAAGCTGTATGAGCTATATTATGAAAAAGTAAAAACAGGATCTTACTACGACAATATAAATAAAGTAAGACACGATATATACGATTACCGCGAAGTGGAGAACCTTGTAAACGAATACCGCTTCACCACTGTCGACGGCAAGTATGAAGTGCAGTACGCCTCCGACAGGGATAAGTACTATAAGCTGGTGATAAATGCATCTGATTCACAGGGCCGCCAAATCCAGGAAACTGAATGGCTCTACAACTGGAACGCCTATGATCCGTACAACACCAACAAATATGTCCTGTCGTCCGGTTCCTCCTGGAAATTCAGGACTGGCGAAACAGTAACGTCGGAAGTAAAGTACAACGGCAACGAGCCCTATGACGGACAAAACCGGAGATATCTGTTCGTGAGGCTGAGGAACGGGATATACGATTACACCGTTTCTGAAAATTCCGTGTATGAATTCCCGTTTGAAAGCAGCCTGATACCGAACCTCTATCTTAAGGCTCTGTGCTTCGACGGCACCGGGATTTACAATGCCGGTATGAACACGTACGCATTCGACAGTGCTGAAAAAAAGCTGGACATCAGTATAACTCCCGACAAGCAAAGCTACAGGCCCGGAGAAGATGTAAAGCTGTCTGTGGATGTGAAAGACAGCGCAGGGAATCCTGCGTCCGCGGAAGTCAATATAAGTATAGTGGATGAGGCATACTTTGCATTGTACAACCAGAGCGCTGACATACTCAGTTCTCTGTACGGCGTATATATATCCTCGGGCTTTATTTCAGAATACCTGTCATATGAGCCTTTGCCGGGGTTTGGCGGCGCAGGGGCGGAAATGGGCGGAGAAGGCGGCGATGACAGCATCCGCAGGGACTTCAAGGATACTGCCCTGTTCACGGCAGTCAAAACCAATGCGGACGGCAAAGCTGAAGCAACGTTCAGGATGCCTGACAACCTGACTTCCTGGAGAGTCACCTGCCAGGCTGTCACAAGCGATCTCAGGGCAGGGACCGAAGTGATAAATGTGTCTTCGAAGCTCCCGTTCTTCGTGGATTCCATATTCAACAAAGTCTTCATGACCGGAGACAGCCCGTCGATACTCGTAAGGGCAAACGGAGAAGAACTTCCCGAAGGAGTGGAGGTTCACTTCAAAGTTACCGTCATTCCTGAAGAGGGGACTGAAAAGACCTATACGGCAAAGGGCATTTCGAAAATACACTCCGAGATCCAGCTGGAAGCTCTTGACGCGGGCAATTATACCATCAGGATCGAAGGCACATACGGCAGCATGAAAGACGCCATGGAACGCAGCTTCAGAGTGGCAAACAGCCTGCTTGAGACCTCGGTTACCGATTTCATCCCGCTGACAGAAGACATGTCCATGGCAACCGATGCCAGGGGCCTTACAACACTGACATTCTTCAACGAAGATTCGTGGACCCTCTACAACGAACTGCATTCGCTGTACTGGACCTGGGGCAGGCGGCTTGACCAGGTGCTCGCGAGAAAGATCTCCGCAAAGCTTCTGAAGAACTACTTCAATGAGGAGTGGTACCAGGAAGATGAGTCCGATCTGGGCGATTACCAGCTCTACGACGGCGGTCTTGCGCTTCTGACCTACGACAGCAGCAGCCCGGAGTTTTCGGCCAAAATGTGCTCGCTGGCAGCCGACAGCATAGACAAAGGCGCACTTGCGGGCTATTTCTACGGCCTGCTTGAAAATGAAAACACCACACCTGAAGATGTGATATATGCGTACTGGGGACTTGCCGCGCTCAAGGAACCTGTGCTGTTGGAGATCAGGTCGCTGCTCGCCGTTGAGGACCTGGATATGAGAACCAGGCTGACCCTTGGCGTTGCGCTGGCTGAAGCGGGAGACTATCAGGGCGCAACTCAGATATACGATGAGTATATGAAATCCTCAGCGACCATCACAGATACCTATGCATGGATCAACGCCGAAAACAGGGACGACAGCGTGGATGCCACGGCACTGTGCGCAGTGATAGCGATGAAAATAAACGCTCCCGAAAAGATGAAGCTGTTTAACTATATCAGCGACAACTCTACGTCCATGCTCCTTGTGAACATGGAGAGGATGATGTTCGTAACGAACTACATTAAGGACGCATCGCTTACAGGCAGCTTCACCTATGAACTCGACGGCGTGAAGAAGCAGATAACACTGGACAGGGGAAGCTGTTTCAGGATCCTGCTCACCCCGGAAAAGTTATCATCGATAAAATTCAGCGGCATCAGCGGCAGGATAGTGGCAGCCCGTTCATATACCGCACCTGTCAGCGAGACAATGAGAGATGCTGGTGATATAGTATCGATAAAGAGGACTTACGAAACAGCGGGCACAAAGGTACCCTCCACAGCTTTCGACCGGTCCGAAACCGTCAAGGTGACACTTACGGTGCAATTCAGCGAGAATGCCCCCGACGGATACTATGAGGTCACCGACATCCTGCCTGCCGGCTTCAGGTACACCCAGGCCTACTATGTCGATCAGAAAATAAAGGAATATGAGAAATGGCACTATCCTTCTGAAGTCACAGGCCAGAAGGTCGTGCTCGGCATTTACTACGGAAAGAGCAAAGAAAGCAATGAACGCACCATCTCATACTTTGCAAAGGCGGTGTCGCCGGGAACCTATACAGCCGACAACGCTGCTGTGCGCCACACGGACAACGACATTGCAGGATTTTCTGAGACAGATACCATCACGGTGCGGAAGTAATGCGCTGTCGGTAGCTGGTTGCTGAAAACAGAAG
>JAAZKL010000080.1 GCA_012799845.1 Clostridiaceae bacterium | reverse complement strand
CCGATAAATATAGATTTATAAGCAATTATAAAAGCGGCAGGGCTGTTTTCTACACGAAAACGGAAGCGGGGACGTATCTGTACGGTTACCTCGATGAAAACGGGAAACCGGTCATTCTTCCGATCTATCTCAATGCGACCGATTTTGAGGGGAACAGGGCGACGGTAAAGCTGAGTGAGGGCACGTACGCAGTTATCGACAGGTCGGGCAAGGCGCTGAAGACCCTGGAATGTTTGGAGCTGTACGGCTTTTCCGGCGGGAAGGCTGCCTTCAGACAAAGCTCCGACGGTAAATACGGATATGTCGATACCAACGGGAATATCGTCATACAGCCTGCCTTCGATCATGCGGAAAGCTTCAGGGACCACAGGGCGGTCGTATCAATATGGGCGGATGGAAGGCAGATACACGGGCTTATCGATGAGAACGGCAGGTTCATCATGGAACCCCGGTATGATGAGATACTGATGCTCGGAGAGCACAGGGCGGCGCTGGGGATCCCCAGGAATCCCGATATTCCCTTTGGGGGCTTCAAATATGCGCTGGCGGACACTGACGGCAATCTGCTGACCGATTTCATATTCATGAGCATAGGCCGGTTCAGCAACGGGATCGCTTCCGTGACTAACAGCACTTCAACATTCTTCATAAATACCTCCGGCAAGAAGGTTGAAAACCTGCCTGTTTTGGATGGGGCAGGCCAGATGGAGATATTGGACGGACTTATTTTTGCAAACATCGATCAGCGGCCGTTTTATATAAGTAAACAGGGGCAGACCGTTTACAGGCCTGTATCCTGGATCGGCACGGAAAGCGGGGTCAAGGTGTTCGAAGAGAAGTACAGGCCCAATATCGATTATCTCGTCTATTATCCTGTGCTGGGGAATATGGCTGACCTGATAGTCGAGGCTGACGTCAACGCAAAGCTGATGGAGATGTGGACAGATATTTCCACGGTGTCGGTCAAACCGACCGACATACTCGATCACAGCTATGAAGGCGGTTTCCAGGTGGTGTTCAGCCGCGGGGATCTGATCGTATTGATGGAACACGGGTATGACTATGCGTTCGGCGCAGCCCACGGCATGCCCGTCATGAACCATGTGCATATCGATACCCGGACGGGCAGGTTTTACGAGCTGGCCGATCTGTTTGTAAAGGGCAGCAAGTATGAGGAAGTGCTGACCGGGATAGTGGGGAAGCAGTTGAATGACCTGGCGGAATCCGGAAATATGGATTACTTCCCTGACAGTTTCGACGGCATACGCAGCGACCATCAGTTTTACATAACCGACAAGGGACTGAACCTGTATTTCCAGCCATATGAAATTGCTTCGTATGCGGCAGGGTTCCCCACTTTTATGGTAACATTCGATGAGATATCAGATATAATCGACATGGACGGCGACTTCTGGAAGTCGTTCAACTGACGGGAGCAAACTGGCGGTCCGGCGCGGCGAATCTGTGGATAGGCGGATCTGTGGCGCGGTATATCGGCAGTTCGGCACGGCATCATGGCCCGGACCGGGAGGCGGGGAAAGATGATCAGAGAAAGTTTTTTGAGATTCATATACCAGGCTGCGAGCATGCAGCGGTGGAACGACCATATAAGGCCGGCAAAAGGCTTCACGGAACTGGACAAGCAGGCACATAAGCTTTATTATGCCTATGTTCTGGGCAGGCTTGAGGAAGAGACAGCCCCTGTCGACTGGATGAAACTGATAGAAGGCTCTGTTTTCGAGTTCTTCCAGAGGATCCTGCTGACCGATATAAAGCCTCCCATTTTCCACATACTCATGGATAAGCACGGAGACCAGATAAACACGCTGGTGATGGAAAAGATCTATGAGCTCGGGCTGGACGATGTGAAGCAGGGCTTTGGGAAAAGGATGGAAATGTACCTTTTCGACCCGGACTACAGCCGGCATGAAAAGATGATACTGAACGCCTCCCATTATCTTGTGACCAACTGGGAGTTCAATATAGTCTACCAGATGAGCAAAGGCTTCTATGGGATAGAGGATACGAGAAGGAACATCGAAAAGCAACTGGAGCAGCACCAGGGACTGGATTGTGTACGCAAGCTGGTATTCAGCCACAGCATAACGGATTTCCTCAACCTGATCGGCCAGCTCAGATTCCAGCAAAGGTGGGCGCAGACCCACCGGATCCCGGAGACTTCAGTTGCCGGCCACATGCTGATAGTGGCACTGCTTTCCTATATCATTTCGCTTGAGATGGATGCGTGTGAAAAACGCAAATATAACAACTTCTTTGGAGGCCTGTTCCACGATCTTCCTGAAGTTCTTACAAGGGACATCATTTCACCGGTCAAGAACTCTGTCGGCGGACTGAGCGAACTGATAAAATCCATCGAGGAGGAACAGATGGAGAAGATGCTGCTCCCGCTGCTGCCTGACGCATGGGGAGATGAGATACGCTATTTCACCGATGATGAGTTTTCATG
>JAAZKL010000079.1 GCA_012799845.1 Clostridiaceae bacterium | reverse complement strand
CCGGAATGCCGGCAGCCGCGGCGACAAAAGCCACTGCCGTGGAAATGTTGAATGTACTCAGTCCGCCGCCTGTACCGCAGGTATCCATCAGTTCTTCATCCACGTCAGGATCGATCCTGACGCAGTTATCCCGCATCGCTGCGGCTATAGCTGTAATCTCCGCCAGGGACGGCCCCTTCATCAGGAGCGCCACCTGGAAGCCGGCGATTTGCGGATCGCTGATTTCATCGTTCCTTATGGCCCTGATCAGGCCATAGACTTCCTCTGATGTCAGGTCTTCCTTTGCTGTCAGTTTTGCCAGTACGTCTCTGACTACGTTCTTGCTCATACTCATCTCTCCTCTTCTCTTCTCATCATTTCTCTTTTTAATATTATGTATTACAGCCGGTTTCACAGCCTGTAATCCACTTGCATAACATACTTCTCTCAGACGCTTATAGCCGCCTTCATCCTGCGGACATATTCCGCAACATGTCCGACACAGTCTTCGCCGTATTCTTCCACTATCTTTACGACAGCGCTGCCCACTATGATCCCGTCACCGTAACAGGACAACTCCGCAGCCTGTTCAGGCGTCGATATGCCGAAGCCGATGGCGCATGGGATATCCTTTACATCCTTTACGGCTTTTATCATCCCTCCTGCTTCATGCCCTATCTTCTCCCTGATGCCGGTCACGCCCGGTGATGACACGCAGTATACGAAACCTTCAGCCTCCGCAGCGATCATCCTGATGCGCTCTCCGGATGCGGGAGTTACCATCGAAATAAGTGTTATGCCGTGTTTCCTGCAATACGGAAGAAGTTCGTCCCTTTCTTCAAAAGGCACATCCGGCACTATCACCGCATCTATCCCTGCCCTGCCGCAGTTCGCCATGAACCTTTCCGTACCGTATCTTACCACCGGGTTGACGTATGTCATCAATGCCACGGGCACATCACAGCTTTTCCTTACCCTCTCCATCATCGAAAAAACGTCGTCCACAGTTACTCCCGCAGCCAATGCCCGTTCATCTGCAGCCTGTATCACAGGTCCCTCGGCAACGGGATCAGAAAACGGTATCCCTATCTCCACCAGGTCAGCACCAGCCTCATACATGCTGTAAATCAGCTGCTCTGTAACAGTTATGGAAGGATCTCCGGCAGTTATGAAAGGAATGAACGCCTTTCCCCCGGAAAAAACTTTGCTAAGCCTATTCACAGATCTGCACCCCCCTGTACCTCGCTATGGAAGCCACATCCTTGTCTCCTCTTCCGGAAAGGCATATCACGAGAATCTTGTCTTTGCCCATCTCCGGAGCTGATTTCATCGCATATGCGACCGCATGGGCGCTTTCGATGGCAGGGATGATCCCCTCGGTGCGTGAAAGGTATTCAAATGCTTCCACCGCTTCATCGTCAGTCACGGGGACATACTCCGCCCTGCCCCTGTCCCTCAGTCCCGAATGCTCAGGACCGACACCCGGATAGTCCAGCCCCGCCGATATCGAATAGACGGGCGCTATCTGGCCGTATTCATCCTGGCAGAAGTATGATTTCATTCCATGGAATATCCCGACACTGCCCAATGTCATGGTGGCCGCGGTTTTATCCGTATCGATCCCGTGGCCTGCCGCTTCACAGCCGATCAGCCGTACACCCTCATCATCTATAAAATCATGGAAGATGCCTATGGCGTTGCTGCCTCCGCCGACGCATGCCATCACCGCATCGGGAAGCCTGCCCTCTTTTTCCGCAAGCTGCCGTTTTACTTCCTGTCCGATTATCTTCTGGAAGTCCCTGACGATTACAGGGAACGGATGAGGGCCCACAGCGGATCCAAGCACATAATGGGTGTCGCCTATCCTCCGGGTCCATTCGCGCATGGCTTCATTCACGGCATCCTTCAGCGTCTGTGTCCCTTCGGTCACTGCATGCACCTTCGCTCCCAGCAGTTCCATCCGGTAAACGTTCAGCGCCTGTCTCTCTGTATCTTCCTTCCCCATGTAGATCTCGCATTCCATGCCCATCAGCGCAGCAGCCGTAGCAGTGGCCACACCATGCTGCCCTGCTCCTGTCTCCGCTATGAGCCTGGTCTTCCCCATGCGTTTTGCCAGGAGCGCCTGACCCAGTACGTTGTTGATCTTGTGTGATCCCGTATGGTTGAGGTCTTCACGCTTGAGGTATATCTTCGCCCCTCCCAGGTCTTTCGTCATCTTTTCTGCATAATACAGCATGGACGGGCGTCCGGCATAATTCCTCAGCAGATAGTCAAGCTCCGCCGTAAAGTCAGGATCGCTCTTATACCGCTCATATGCCTGTTCCAGTTCAATAAGGGCATTCATCAATATTTCGGGAACATACTGCCCTCCATGGATGCCGAATCTTCCTTTAGACAACCTGATCCTCTCCTTCTGTAAAGTAAAAAAGCCTTTATCCCTTCTGCAAGGGACAAAAGCTCATAACTTCTGCGGTGCCACCCAAATTGACGGAAAACCGTCCTCTCGTTTTTGTACACTGTTATATACAACCCTGCTGATAACGGGCGGGTCCCCCGTAAGCGCCTACTCTTGCCTTGAATTTCGGGCTTCCCTCACAAGTCCATTCGGAACGACCCTGCAACCGCATTCCCACCATTTCCGCTCAGCTGCCGGACCGATGGACCGGCCCCCCGCGGGCGGCTCTCTTTGTACAGGGGATCGCTCTTACTACTCTTGATCATGGGTGTGATCAATATTCGCTTTATTTCTGTAGATTGTAACATCGACATGCCTGTCTTGTCAATGGTTTGATTACTGCCAGTCTGTCATTCTTTTCAGGGACTTATTCTTTCCAGGACCTCATTCTTTCCAGGACCTCATTCTTTCCAGGCATACATCAAACATTCCGTCATTACGTCGATATCATTGCCGTCACTTTAAAGTATCACCTGCTGCCGATACACAATACCTTTGTCATACGCTGTGATATAAATCCTGCCGGACGACCAACACACACAAAAGTTGAATTTTTGTCACCCACATTGTTCAAAATCTACACTTATGCGTGCATTTTTCAGTATTTTTATTAAGTTATGTTAATTACCTGGTAACATAAAGCGGCGTAAGACCATTACGGTAAATGAAAAATGTCACACACTCACACTTTAGTTGATTTTTTGCTCGTAAAACCGATATTGCCCGGTTTCGAACGTGATATTTCCCGGTTTTAAACTTATATTTGCACGGTCCTAAAACCGATATTGCCCGATCTTAAACCGATTTCAGCCATCTGCGGCCGATTCTGAATTAATCGGAGTTATTTTTATCGTACAGGCAATATACGGCAAAGTGCCTCATATACTTATACGGTGACTAATTTTCCGGGAGGTGCCCTGCTTGCTGCACTTCTTGTACGCCTTCCTCACCGAGATACTTGGCAGCATAGTATTCCAGCTTGGATATGTATCGAATACCAACTCGTTCCCGCAGCCCCTTACTCCGGAAGAAGAGCAGAAATACATCGCAGCTTACAAAGGAGGCAGCGAAGACGCAAGGAACATACTGATAGAGAGGAACCTGCGGCTTGTTGCCCATATCGTTAAAAAATACAGCACATACAGCAGTGACAGCGACGATTTGATCTCCATAGGCACCATAGGGCTGATCAAGGCCATCTCCACATTCGACCAGTCCAAGGGGACCAGGCTTGCGACTTATGCTGCCCGCTGCATAGAAAATGAAATACTGATGCAGATCAGATCCACGAAGAAAATACAGAGCGAGGTATCCTTGCATGACCCCATCGGCGTTGATCGTGAAGGCAACGAAATTACTTTGATAGATGTGATCGGCAACGAAACCGAATCGGTAATAGATGAAGTGGAATTGAAACTTCAGGTCAAACGGCTTTACAACAAAATGAAATCCGTCCTCAAAAAACGGGAAAAAACCGTACTGGAACTGCGTTACGGCCTTCTGAACGGCACCAGCAAAACTCAGCGAGAAATTGCCGGCATGCTTGGCATTTCCAGGTCTTATGTCTCACGCATAGAAAAGAAAGCAATCAAGAAGCTCAGCAAGGAACTCGAACCGGAAAGCGGCCGCTGACAGGAACTGCAAGGGCACCACTGCATTCCGGGCAGCCGTGTCCGGGCACAACCCAGCCTGTACACAGCTAAGTCTTTACACGGGCCAGTCTGTACACAGCCATGTCCGGGCACAACCCAGTCCGGGCACAGCCAAGTCTGTACACAGGCCAGTCTGTACACAGCCATGTCCGGGCATAACCCAGTCCGGGCACAGCCAAGTCTGTACACGGGCCAGTCTGTATACAACCCAGTCCGGGCACAGCCAAGTCCGGGCACAACCCAGTCCGTACACAGCTAAGTCTTTACACAGGCCAGTCTGTGCAAAGACCGCTCCGGTCACAACCGCGATCCGGCACTCCATATCCTGGCTCAGGCATCCTGGCGCTTTCCGTACCGGTCTATAAAATCGATCGCTTCATCGATGAACTGGAGAAGAGTCAGGTCTTTTATCCCGGCCACCTGTATGCAGCATTTGTTCAGAGGTATGAGGACCTTCAGGGCAGAGCTCCCGGCGATGGCCGCCGCCATGGCGGGCGAAAGCTCCCCGAGCATCGAATTGGCCGCAAGTAT
>JAAZKL010000078.1 GCA_012799845.1 Clostridiaceae bacterium | reverse complement strand
CCGATCCCGCTGACATCGGTGGTTTCGGCCATTATGACCTCGACGCCCTTTTCGTCGAATTCCCTGAGACAGCGGAACAGGTTTGATGCGAGTGTCTCCGGCTCCCTTCTGCTGCCCAGGGAGAGTATCTTGCAATACGAGTATAGTGAAGGCTCGTACAGCGCAGCGGTCTCATCTGTGACGAGAATGCCTACAGCCGTGCCTTCTCTGTGGTACAGTTCCGCTCTTTTGCTTATTTCCGCAGCAACCTGCTCCGGAGTTCCCTGAAGCAGAAGCATCGTTGCTTTCGGGGAGTAATGCCTGTATTTCATGCCTGGAGATTTCGGCACGCCGGACATATCGGCCGCATCTGGCAACCGGTCGCCGACAACGTCACTCATTACCCGCCTGAGTTGCTCCAGTGTGACACCGCCGGGTCTGAGTATCGCAGGCGGGGTGACCGTTATGTCCAGTACCGTGGACTCCACTCCTACTTCTGCGTTGCCGCCGTCGATGATCACATCCACCTTTCCCATGAGATCTTCAATGACATGCCTGGCAAGTGTCGGGCTTGGCCTTCCGGAACTATTGGCGCTCGGGGCCGCGACCGGCACTCCGGCCTTTTTTATGAGGGCGGATGCGATTGGGTGGGAAGGCATTCTGACGGCGACTGTATCAAGGCCTGCCGTGATGATGTCGGGCACCAGGGAAGACCTGGGCATCACAAGTGTGAGCGGACCCGGCCAGAACGCGTCCATCAGCGCCTGTGCCGCCTCAGGAACATTGTCTGCCAGATCTTTTACCGCGGTGGTGTCTGCTATATGTACTATCAGCGGATTATCAGAAGGGCGCCCCTTTGCCTCGTAGATCGCTTTGACAGCCGATTCGTCCAGTGCGTTGGCGCCCAGGCCATACACCGTTTCGGTGGGGAAGGCTACCAGTCCTCCCGATCTCAGTATCTCTGCTGCCGGATCCAGTTGCTTGTCCCAATCCGGGGCACCGGTATCAATCTTTATGATCTGTGTCTTCAAGTTATATAACTCCTTTTCCTGTGTCGATGATGGTTGCGGGCCGATACCGCGCAACAAAACCGCGGTGCAGGAAGTTTTTCGCGAATCAGAGCCTTCTCTGTTCGTGCCGAAGCATTTTCTGCGCAAATCGATACATACTCTGCGCGTATCGAACTTACTGAACCTAATTGTTATAAATCGATATTATTATACCACATAATATACCCCAAACATTTGCCAATGACGACAGTCTTCCAAGATACAGGCGTTTCGATTCGGGGACCAGTTCACCGTAAATAATGTAGAGCATTGCGCCGCCGGCGAATCCAAGACAGGCTGCTGTCAGCCTGTCTGAAATGGAGCCCAGTACTGCCCCGAGCAGGGCTCCCAGGCCCATGGGGACACCGGAGAGCATCGTATATGCAAAGGCTTTGAGCCTGGAGAAGCCCCCTGCCCTCATCGGAACAGCCATGGCGATCCCCTCCGGGATGTCGTGTATGATAATCACGGCAGTGATCGTCAAGCCCAGGCTGGTGGATGCTTCAAAGCCCGAACCCACAGCAAAGCCCTCCGGGAAATTGTGCAGCGCGATGGCTATCGCCATCAGGATACCCGCTCTCAGCAGCCCGGTATTATTTCCTCTGTTCAGTGCCCGGGACTTTTTCAGAAGGCTTTCTATGGCTACTACAGCCAGGATGCCAGTGATGATGCCTGAAAACGTGCAGACTGTCCCTCCGAGCCTGAATGCCTCCGGCAGCAGTTCGAAACAGACCACGGCGGTCATCAGCCCGGCAGAGAACTCCAATATGGTGCTCATGATGCGGTTGCTCGTTCTTGAAACCAGAAACGCCGAAAGACCGCCGATACCGGTCCCGGCAAGACCTGATAGCAGCCCGAGGAATGTGATTCTGAGCAAATGTCCCATATGACCCTCCACTACCTGTACGACTCGTGTGACACTAACATGTTTATTCACAGGAGGGCTTGTATTATTAGCGATATGCTCAGTCTTCGTCGGCGGCGGCGCTTCCCAGCTTTTCAGACTGGTCTGCCGTTATAAGCGCATCCAGGATCTCATCGAGATCTCCGTCCATTATTTCGTCGATCTTGTAGAGAGTAAGGCCGATCCTGTGGTCGGAGACCCTGCCCTGCGGGAAATTATAGGTTCGGATCCGTTCGCTTCTATCGCCGGTCCCGACCTGCGTCCTGCGGGTCTGCGCTATTTCTGATTCCTGCTGCTGTTGGGCTATCTCATAGAGCTTCGAACGGAGGATCTTCATTGCCTTGTCCCTGTTTTTATGCTGTGACCGCTCATCCTGGCATGTGACGACTATGCCGGTGGGAAGGTGGGTGATCCTTATTGCCGAGTCGGTTTTATTGACATGCTGGCCGCCTGCGCCTGATGCGCGGAACGTATCTATCTGCAGGTCGTTTGGATCCACCTGTACGTCGACTTCATCCACTTCAGGCAGGACCGCTACAGTTACCGTCGAGGTATGGATCCTGCCGCCGGCCTCAGTGACAGGGACGCGCTGGACGCGATGGACTCCGCTCTCATATTTCAGCCTGCTGTATGCGCCCTTTGCTTCAATCGAGAATATCACTTCCTTGATGCCGCCGATCTCGGTTTCATGGATGTCAAGGATTTCAGATTTCCATTGGTGTCTTTCGCAGTACCTCGTATACATCCTGAACAAATTGGACGCAAAAAGGGCAGCCTCTTCTCCGCCGGCTCCGCCTCGTATTTCAATGATGACGTTGCGGTTGTCGTTGGGGTCCTTTGGCATAAGCAGTTGCTTAAGCTCGCCTTCGATGGTTTCAAGCCTTGCCTTTGCCTCGCCCAGTTCGCTCAGGACAAGCTCGCGGAAATCCTTGTCTGAACTTTCGTCCAATAGTTCCTGTGCTTCTGCGATATCTTTCTTTGTCTTTTTATATTCACGATATTTGGATACGATCTCTTCGAGCCCGGAAAACTCCTTCATCAGCTTCCTGTACTCATCCTGATCCGCTACAACCCGGGGATCGCTGAGCCTCAGGCTTAACTCCTCATATCTGTTTTCCGCGGCATCAAGCTTGTCAAACATAAAGCACCTCTTGACTAAAATTATCGGTGTTTTATTATAGCATAGACCGGCTGCAATATCCATAAAAAAAGCAGGCCGGGCAGGACATGTGTCCCGCCGCAGCCCGCTGTCGACTTAATACTGCGGTTAAGTTCTATATGGAGGGATAAACCGCGATATCCAGAGAGTTAAGTCGCGATATCAGGAGAGCCAAATCGCGATATCCGGAGAGCTAAGCCACGATATCCGGAGAACTGGACCGTATGTTTATTTGATTACTTCGATATAGCCGTTTGTCGTTTCAGCGCTGACATTGACTTTCTGAACTGCTGAAGCGTAATTTTCTGTTTCCGCCTCTGCCTGTTTGCTCATCCTGTCTGCCCTCATGGCATTGCGGTACAGGAGATTTGGTATCAGCAGGTTGATATCGCCAAATGTCGTCTGAGCTTTAATTTTGTAGCCTTTGTCCTCGGAATCGTTCATGTTGACCTTGATATCTGCATTTGATGTTTTGAGGCAGAGCTCGGCTACATTTTCGCTGTCGTAGTTTTGTACATTATCAAGCAGGATCTTGCCGTTGGCTGTTACCGTTGCAAGCTTGACCGCCTTGAGGTTCTTGATCTCGACAGAGGCGTTCCTGGTGCCGATGTTGACGTCCCTGCCAATGATGTAATTGGCGATCACCTTCGCATTTTTGGTCTCAGCTGCGATCCTGCTGCTGGTGATGCCTGTCAGGTCTATGGCTGCATTCTTTGTAACGCTCACGAATTCTTCAGAAGCTACATCTTCCACGTATATTTTGCCGTTCTTGGTTTCAAGGGCGATCTGATTGAACTTGACCGCAGGCAGCAAAACATCATATGAAACGCTCAGGTTGTAAGTATCCGGCCTCGCCAGCTTTACGGCAACGGTGCCGTTTTCGTTGGAGAATGCCAGAGCGCCCTTGGCATTTTCCTGCGGTGTGCGGATCTTTGCCGTGATGAGTATCTTGTCTTCCTGATGCTTCTTGACCGTGATCTGGCCGTTTGTTGCCTGGAGTTCGATATTCATGCCTTCTGTCGCTGCTGCTTCGAATTGCTCCTCTTCTGTCACACAATTGCCGAAAATCTTGAAGGCGCCTGTGTCGATAAAGCTTCCGACGAAGTCAGCGACTTTGTCCGCGATCCCGAATGCGGCTGTGGCGACATTCTTCCCGAATTTCTCGGCTTTTGCGCTAATTTCGTCAACCATTTTGTCAAAGTCGCTCTGATTGTAGTTTTTGGACAAATCACGCCTCCATTCGTTGATCCTTTCCCTTACCTTTGCCACCTCATCATAGTAATTGCGCGGCGGCGGCTTCGGTATGCTGAAGCCTTTGTTTTCATGGTGGGGTTCCTTTTTGGATTCCAGGGCCTCAAGCAGTTTGGCTGCTTCTTCGCTATTGATCCTGCCTTCCTGGAGCATTTTAAGTATCATCATTTTTTCTTCACTGACTGACATTTTAATACCTCCCGTTTGAATTTTTGATTATCAAAGTTTATTTCAACAGTTCTAATGCCTCATCCACTGTGATCAGCCCGTTGTCCAGCATGTCGAGTATTTCCATTCTCCTTTCGTTATCAGGGCTTTCATAGCTTTGTGTGCCGTATCCCAGAGCATTTGCTGCATCCTCGAGCCTGCTCTTTACCGTGGGGTATGAAATACCGAGTTCCTTCTCCACCTCCTTAATATTGCCTCTGCACTTGATGAATGTTTCGATGAATGATTTTTGCTCTGCTGTCAGCCTGCAGAATCTGCACAGCGAGAAATGTCCCTCGATCTTTGTGTTGCAGCCGCCGCAATATATCGCAGTTACTTCAGTATCATGTCCGCATACCGGGCACTTGCCCAATGCCTCTCTCGCCATAGTCAGCACTCCTTGCATGTTTAATATGCACTTTAAAATTTTTGAGGCTCATATTGATTATTTTGATAGTACATATTAAATTTTATAGTTGTAATTTTTTCTTGTCAAGGTCCATCGGGCAAATTTATTAAAAATTTTAAGTACAACTTTAATAATTTTAAAGTTTCAATAAATTATACGTGATGATGATTTCTTTGTCTGCTGATTTGTATTTGCTTTACAAAACGGATCATAAAAGGTATGATGGCAGGGGCAATAAAGTGTCAGGCTGAAGAGGAGGGGCTTATATGAAAGTAAGAAAATCCTGTAAT
>JAAZKL010000077.1 GCA_012799845.1 Clostridiaceae bacterium | reverse complement strand
TGAACGCATCTTTTCCATGTGCCGGTGCAGTATATGCCACAGCAGTCCAACTTTTTTCATCAGCCCGTTTGCCATATATGTCGGTTACTTCATACCACTTACCGTCTTTTTCTTTTTCAAGATAGTACTCCGGACCATATGTAATTTCATCGTCATTATTATTTATTATTGTACATACCAGTTTTCGGGCATCTGATTGAAACTGCGCTAAAAAATCCACATTCGGAGCCTCGAATTCAGAATTGCCAAAAACAGAAGGATAACTCCGACTTTGACTGATTAAGACAGCAAGTACGATAACGGCAATAATGCAGCATAGTAAAAAGATAACAGCCGCCTTACTTTTCATGATTTACCTCATTCTGATGTCTTTAAGCTTATGGCAATGTTTTTGCTTCCAAATTGGTCTCCATAAATAATATTACATTGCATTTCCAGGTTATTCCTCGTTAATAATATCAAGTATACTTTATCCGGTCAAACCTGATGTGTTTTGTATAGATTCAAACCTGGTTTGAATTGTGTGATCTTAGGAGAAGGCATCACCAATATCAAGGCTGTTGTTCCGGATAAAAACTATAATGTGGGCGGGATCAGGTTCAAAACCGTACCGATGTACAATAAGGACAGCTCGTGGCATCCGAGGAGCAGCAACTGGGTAGGATATATTGTCACAGCCAATAATGCAGACTATTATTTTGCGGGAGATACCGATGTTTATCCCGAAATGAAGTATATCAGAGCGGATGTTGCTTTCCTTCCGGTCGGAGGCACTTATACCATGGACTGGCAGGAAGCAGTAGAAGCTGCAAAGCTTATAAATCCTGAGATCGCCGTACCGATCCATTTTATTGATGTTGCCGGCAATTCGGATGATGCATTGAACTTTGTCCGCGGCCTGGATAATGGTATACAGGGTGTGGTGCTCAAAGACCTGCTCAATGGCGTCAGTTTGCTGAAAAATTCCACGATCCGTATCCAGGGCAATAAAACGATCTATTTTGATCCCATGGGAATCGAAGGAGAACCGAAGGATGCGGATGTCATATTCATTTCGCACAGCCATGGCGATCATTTCTCCATCGACGATATAAAAAAGCTTGCCAAAGAAAATGCATTATTGCTCGTTCCGAATGACTGTGTCAAGCAGGTTGTAGATGCGGGCTATACCAATATCGTTACTGTATCGCCTTCAAAGAGCTATGAGGTGGATGGCCTGAAATTCAGCACAGTTCCGGCCTATAATATCGACAAGGACTTTCATAGGAAGGATAGCAACTGGGTGGGGTTTATTGTTAATGTCAATGGCATCAGCTACTACTTTGCCGGAGATACTGATATTATCCCTGAGATGAAGGATATTAAAGCCAGTGTCGCATTCCTGCCTGTCGGAGGGACCTATACCATGAACTCAAGCGAAGCTGCTGAAGCCGCAGGAATTATAAATCCGCTGGTTGCCGTTCCTGTGCATTATCAGGATGTAGTCGGCACCAAAGAGGATGCGCAGAATTTTGTAAAGGATCTGAATGATACAATTATGGGAGTTTTATTAAAGTAGCAAAATACCGGATACCAAATACCAGATACAGAAGGTCTCCTTAAAAGAGCTGTTCACCCTGCCTTCGCAGTGGCCGGGGAACGGCTCTTTTGTTAAAATCATCTCATTCTTTGCTGCAATACAACGTATTATTTCATTATTGCGAATCTATCTTTTTTTCTGTCTAAAATCTAACTTTCCCTATGAGAGTTTTCTTTCATCCAGAAGCCGCACATGGTTCATCTTCAATTAAGATTTTAATTTTCTCTAAAAACTGTTTTGAACAGTATTTTTACTGCTGTGATGTGTGTACCGTCATCATCTGTGATAAGATTGCTGCGTTGGTATCAATAGCCGGGACAGAGAGAAAGCAATAGTAACCGGCAGGCAGCGCAGGCTGCTTGCCGGATTATTATATTCAGCATTCATTTCTTACCTTTATATCATTACAAAATCAGTGTTATAATGTTGAATAAACTGGAAGAGATCGCGACGTATTCAGCCAACAACCGGGCATATAGAAACATGGGGTGAGAAAATGCTGAAGGTTTGCCTGATAGGGGCATCAGGACATTGGAATTACGCTGCCGACGGGATCGCGGAAGACGGAGGGGCTGTGCTTTCAGGCATTGCGCCCGGCCCGGAGGGGGAAGATATCGGTCCGGCTTACGCGATATTATGCAGGAACGGCCACTCGCCTGAAAGATATGAAGATTACATCCGGATGCTGGATGAACAGAAGCCTGAAATAGCCGTAGTAAGTTGTTATTTCAACGATCATGCAAGAGCAGGAATGGAAGCCATGAAGCGGGGGTGTCATCTGTTTATTGAGAAACCTTTGGCTACGACCCTTGAGGACCTGGAGAACCTCAGGAGGGCATATGAAAGATCCGGCAGGCATCTTGCGGGAATGTTCGCGTTGAGATATTCACCGGAGTTTTTGACTGCATGGAACGTAATAAAACAAGGAATGATTGGTGAAGTCCGGCTTTTGAATGCGCAAAAATCATACAAGCTTGGCACCAGGTGTGAAGTATACAGAAAGAGAGAGCTTTACGGCGGTACTATTCCATGGGTGGGAAGCCACGCCATAGACTGGATATACTGGCTGAGCGGCGAAAGGTTTACTTCGGTCTGTTCGGCTCACTCCAGGATGCATAATCACGGGCATGAAGATCTTGAAGCAAGTGCGTGCTGCCTCTTCACACTTACAAATGAAGTCATGGCCACAGTGACTCTGGATTATCTAAGGCCAGATTCTGCACCTTCGCATGGAGATGACAGGATAAGGGTCGCAGGCACCAAAGGCATCATTGAGGCACGGGACGGGAACCTGTTTTTAACGGGAGGCTGTGACGGCGGAGATGTCCGCAAGCTTGAGCTTTTACAGGGAAGAAATATATTCCGCGATTTCATGGACCAGGTGCGCGGGAAGGGTCAATGCCTGGTAAGCGCCGAAGATTCGTTTTATGTGAGCGAAATCTGTATAAAGGCAAGGATTTCCGCCGATGAAAACAGGGTAGTTCCATTATAGACGCAGATAGATAACCGGTTCAACATGTATGACAGGTTTCACACGATTTTCAGGTGATTCCCCGTATATGTCGCCGCCAGCAGGAAAAATCCCTGAGCCCATTGTAATTAAACGGGCCCAGGGATTTATTGTTTCGGTATGAGGTCAAATATTTCAGTCAAAAAGATATCTTTCGAATGCCTTCGGGTTTATTGACTTAATTTTTTCTATAGCTTCCTCGCTCCGCAGATCGCAATTGGCAAATGCATGATCATCGATGGTTTCCAGGCTGTCAGGCAGGGACAGGTCCGTCAAACTGGTACAACCGCGGAATGCATGCAGGGCGATGTACTGAACTCCTTCGCCAATGGTTACATTCGTAAGCCCGGTGCACTTGAAGAAAGCAGAGTTGCCGATCCATTTTGCGCTGCCGGGAATGGCTACGCTCGAAAGATTCGGGCAAAATGCGAATGCGAAATCACCAATATATGTCACACTGTCCGGTATCTCCACACTCTCAAGCGCTGAGCATTCGTAAAATGCAAAAATGCCTATCATTGTCACACTGTCAGGAATGATCACTTTTATTATTTCATTATTCCTTAGAAACGCCCCTGAATTAATGGTTGTGACGGGCTTACCCTTTATTTTGTCCGGGACACGGACTTCAGAGCTTTTACCTTTGTATCCGGTGATCCGACAGTCATCATCGCCGAGAACATAGATAAAATCAGATTCATTACTGTCTGGCTTAACTTCATCGGGTCCAACTCCTTTCGTTCCGTTGCTGACAGATCCATCCTCTTTTACCTGCCCGGAAGACAGATCGCCTGTGACTGCCGCATCACGTACCGTGTTTTTACTGTCTGCAGCCGGTTTATCCGGTGAGCAGCCGGTGATGATCAGGGTAAATGCCAATGCAAAACCGAGTATGTACTTTTTCATAACTAACTTGTATGATATAGTTAGCAACTAAATCATACATTCCTTTCTAAAGATTTACGCTCACTTCATGGTGTTTATCGAATTTATGAAAGCTGAAGGAGCGTAGCGACTAAAGCTTTCATAAATTCGGCCGGCTTCTTGCCGGTATAAACTTATCCGATATAATGGATTTAGGCACTGTGGACTTTTTATGAGCGTCCTATAGCATCGACTATTCGAAGGAGTGTATTGCCACAGTTTTATCTAAATCATTTATAGTTGGATAAGTTTTTAAACTTTTATCTCCCGCAAGTCTATGAGGATAAAACTAAGTGGATCAAAGCAGTTGCCTAATATTTTCAAAGGATGTGGTTCCATGATTTATGTTGGCATTGATATTGCCAAGCAAAAGCACTTTGCCGCTGCCATGACCGCTGATGGCGAAGTC
>JAAZKL010000076.1 GCA_012799845.1 Clostridiaceae bacterium | reverse complement strand
CTGGTGGCAGAAGTTGACGTCCGCCGGGTGGACAGCGCCGGACAAACGAGGCAGGATGCAGCGGACCGCATCATTATCAACAGGTTTTTGGGCATTCCCATCTTTGCCGTTGTCATGTTCCTGGTATTCCAGGTTTCACAGGTCTGGCTGGGTCCGCTGATTGCCGACTATTTCACTGGCCTCATCGACGGCCTGTACTCCTATGTGGAGGGGCTGTTGGGCGACGGGGTTTCGCCGATTCTAAGCGCATTGCTGCTGGACGGTATAATTGGAGGCGTCGGTGCAGTCGTGGGATTCCTCCCGCTTATCATGGTAATGTTCTTCCTCCTTGCACTCCTTGAAGACTGCGGGTACATGGCGCGGGTGGCGGTCGTCATGGATCGCTATCTTAAAAAGGTAGGGCTTTCGGGCAGATCCATCATACCCATGATCCTCGGGACCGGATGCGCGATCCCCGGCGTCATGGCGACAAGGACGATCCGTGACCTGCGCCAGCGCCGCACCACGGCAATGTTGACGCCATTTATGCCTCGTGGAGCAAAACTGCCGGTCATAGCTCTGTTTGCGGGCGTCTTCTTTGAAGATGCCGGCTGGGTCGGAACGCTTATGTACTTCGCGGGCATCGCCATCATCATCGTCGGAGCGCTGATAGTCAGAAAGATCACGAAGGAAGGGCCGGCCAGGACATTCTTCATTATGGAACTTCCTGAATACAGGTTCCCGAGCATAAAGCGCGCAGCCATATCCATGATGTCGAGAGCTAAGCACTTCATCATCAAGGCAGGTACTATAATCCTTGTGTGCAACGCAGCCGTCCTCATCATGCAAACGTTCACCTGGAACTTCCAGGCCGTTGAGGAAGGAATGGAAAACTCTAGCATACTGGCTAGTATCGCGAGTCCGTTTGCATTCCTGCTAATCCCGCTCGGGTTCGGCGCATGGCAGCTTGCTGCGGCCGCCCTTACAGGCTTCATTGCAAAGGAGAACGTTGTCGGGACGCTGGCCGTGGTTTACAGCATCAGCAACTTCATCGACACTGAGGAACTGATGCTCGTTTCAGGCGCTGGCGATGTGGCGTCGGTATTGGGGCTGACTTCTGTTTCAGCCCTGGCTTACCTGATGTTCAACCTGTTCACACCGCCGTGCTTTGCAGCAATAGGAGCCATGAATGCAGAAATGGGCAGCCGGAAGTGGCTGTGGGCCGCAATAGGATTCCAGTTTGGCATGGGTTACAGCGTGGCTTACATCGTAAATCAGGCAGGTACGCTAATTACCACCGGAAGCTTCGGCGCCGGTGTGATACCCGGATTTTTGGCAGTTGCTGTCTTTGCGGGCATCCTTGCATACCTGATGCACAGGAAGGAACAGGGAGCGGCTGTCGGTGTAAAGGAGGCAGTGTGATATGTGGCAGAACATAATCGTATTCCTGGTAATAGGAGCAATAGTCGCCGGTGCAGTTGCAAAGATCATAAACGACAAAAGAAAAGGAGTCAAGTGCCCTGGATGCCCTTACAGCAAGGAGTGTTCCGGCAGCAGCATATGCTCTCCGCAGACCGGCTTTGATGCAGGGCAGACCGGCTTTGATACAGATGAGAATCGATAATAGACAGGCAAAAGCATTTATACCAGGGGATGCGGAAATGACGAAGAAACTCCGGGTATTCCGGACGCAGCAGAAAAAGGCATCGTGCCTGGCATTTTGCTGGCTTGGTTCGGCATTTACTTATATAGCAGCCTGGAAAATAAACCAGCCGTCCGCAACTGAAAACCGGAACACGCCACCGTGTTTTTCCACGATATGAGACATGATTTTCGTTCCGAAACCGTGGCCCGGTTCCTTTGATACCGGAAGGCCGTCATTAAAAACAGGTTCTGCCTGGTACCTGTTGCGGACATCGATGCAGAGCTTGTTATTCCTGGAATAAATGCGAAGCCTTATTTTGCGCTCGTCATTGTCGGCTATACTTCTGCAGGCGTGTATCGCGTTTCAAGGGCATTCGACAGCAGCGAGCAAAGCTCTGTATCGCTGAAAGGAAGAGAGCCGGGCAGCTTCGTGTCTATCGCTATCATGATCCCCGCTTGATTCGCCTTGGCGGCGAAGGAGGACAAAATCAGGTTGACGGTTTCGTTCTCACAGTAACGCACCGGTGTGATAGCGTCTATGTCAGACCGGGCAGCCTGCAGGTACTCCCTGATATCATCAATGCGTTCCTCTGATGCCATGCTTTGCAGCAGAGTGAAATGGTGGCGCATATCATGCCTGTAGGTCGCTGCGATCTGCTGCATTTGACGGAGAGAAGCAAATTCTCTCTGCGCCTGCCGGAACTGCGCGTCGAGCATGTCCTGTTCTCTCTGGAGATTCGCCTGTTTCAACGTTTCTGAATAGTAAAGGATGACAAAAACGAAATAGAAGATCGATATAATCGATGGCATGAACTGCACTGCCCATTCGGCGCCTTGATAAAGTACGTCGGTATAGATGGTCGTAATGTAATCGAACAAATAGTAGAACAGCGGCACCCCGCCCAACAGCAGGCAGGATTTGCTGGATTTCTCCATCAACTCCCTTACGGATCCGACCACATACCGTTTTAGGAAATAGTAGGCTAAAAACACAGTCGCGATATAAACCGTATGATCTGCGACCTTGCTCCCGAACAGGGATCCGGCGAGAAAACCGAACCAGCGCGGCGCCTGGCAGCACAGGTAGGCGGAAAGTACGCTGACGACAGATATCAGCCACGGGCGTTTATAATATAGTGAGAGTATGATTATTACCGGCAGATGGATGATCAACGGGTATAGCTTTGACGTCAGTTCCAGACCTAAAAACCACCATGTGACGGTCTGGACGAAAATCAGGATCATGCAGAAAACTGCGATGGTGAACCTGTTTTTCCGTGTGGGTCCGATCCCTGCAAACATAACCGAAACTGCCAGGCCGAATATCAGCGAAAATCCAAATCGTATAAGTCCAAGGACAGTTGCCAACATTTATAACACCTCGATAACTACCTATTCCTCTGCCATTTGATAAGCCAGATACTGCTCTTTGACTTCCCGCGCCCTGCCTTGTGCGATGGGGACAGAAGACCGGGTCTGCAGGGTGATCCGATGATTATCGATGGTATCCACATACTGCATGTTCACAAGATAGGAACGGTGGGGCCTGATAAAACACTCATATTTCAGAAGCCTGCTGCAGGCTGAGGAAAAAGATTCCGCGCATTCGACCACATTGCCGGAGCGCAGGTGGTACAACACATTCCTGCCGATCACCTCGACAAAAACCAGGTTGTCGATCAGTATCCTTCGTATTCCCTCATTGCTCCTGACGATCACCGAAGCTTCGTTTTCCTGCACCTTTATATGCTCCAGCATCTCATCAAGGGCGGCGAACAGTTTCTCTTTCGTCACTGGTTTCAAAATATAGTTGGCCGCTTTGACCGAGTAACTTTCCAGGACAAACGCGGAAGAAGACGTGAGGAACAGGATCAGCGCGTTTTTGTCATGCGTGCGGATCTCCTTCGCGGCATCGATGCCCGTAAATCCCGGCATGATGATATCCAGGCAATAAATATCGAACGTCCTTCCTTTTTCGACTGCGGAAATCAGCTCGAATCCGTTTGGGAATGCGGCAAGCTCACAGTTCAGATTCCTTGAAGCCCTGTATTGGCTTATAAGCTGCACTATATTCGAAAGTTCATCTATATCGTCGTCGCAAGCAGCGATCTGTATCACGGGCGTTCCTCCGCTTGCTGAGCACAGTAATATAAGTTTACCATAACAGGCGATCTGGAAACAATTTTTTTGCTTCCGAGAAAAAGATACATGTTTCATGTCATAAAAATCATGTTTCGCGCTACAGGTGGTTTTTGCCGGGATAATTCGATTACATTGAAACAGGGGATGATTCCCTGAAAACTTCAAAGAAACTTTAAAAGAAACTTTAAAAGAAACTTTAAAAGAAACTTTAAAAGAAACTTTAAAAGAAACTT
>JAAZKL010000075.1 GCA_012799845.1 Clostridiaceae bacterium | reverse complement strand
TTGTCAGGATAGCGCAGGAAGTACCAGGACGAGCACACGAAGGTGTCCAGCGTGTCCGGATCTCTCTTCGCCGGTTTCCCGCACTTCGGGCATGTGGTATTGATGTACTCTTCGCATTTTGCCAGCGGCGACTCACCGTCAGGCGTGAATTCGACATTGTAAGGCAGTTCCACAGGCAGATCCTTCTCGGGCACAGGCACGGCACCGCATTCCTCACAGTGGATGATGGGTATCGGCGCTCCCCAGTAGCACTGCCTGGATACCAGCCAGTCCCTGAGCCTGTAATTGACCTTGAGTTCGCCCTTGCCCTGTTTACTGAGTTTCCCGACGATCTCCAGCCTTGCCTGTGCGGAGCCCATACCGGAAAACTCGGCGCTGTCAACGAGTATGCCGTCTTCCACGAAGGGCAGGGTATCGTCGACGCCTTCTTCGCCTTTTATAACGCGCTTTATCGGAAGATTGAATTTGGTTGCAAACTCATAATCCCTTTCATCATGGGCAGGCACTGCCATAACGCAGCCCGTGCCGTATCCGGCCAGTACGTAATCCGCTATCCAGATCGGCACCTTGTCGCCGTTGGCAGGATTTATTGCATAAGCCCCGGTGAAGACACCGGTCTTCTCCCTCACGGTCGACAGCCTTTCGATCTCGCTCTGCTTCTTTGCCTGTTCCCTGTACTGCTCGACGGCGTCCCTGCATTCGGGCGTCGTGATTTTGTCCACAAGCTCGTTCTCCGGGGCCAGCACCACGTAAGTCACGCCATACAGCGTGTCTGCCCTCGTTGTGAACACCTTGAACGAAAAGCTCCCGTCCGCGCCTTCAAATACGATCTCGGCGCCTTCCGACCTGCCTATCCAGTTCTGCTGGATCTTCTTCGTCTTCTCGGGCCAGTCCAGTTGCGGCAGGCAGTCAAGCAGTTCCCGGGCGTATTCCGTGATCTTGAAAAACCACTGAGTCAGGTCCTTTTTGGTAACTTCGTTCTTGCATCTCTCGCAGGCACCGTCGACTACCTGCTCATTGGCAAGCACCGTTTTGCAGCTTGGACACCAGTTGACCGGCGCCTTTTTCCTGTACGCCAGTCCATGCTTGAACAATTGCAGGAAGATCCACTGGGTCCACTTGTAATACCCGGGGTCGCAGGTGATCACCTCGTAATCCCAGTCAAAGGTTGCGCCCATTTTCCTGAGCTGTTCTTCCATGGTCCGGATATTCGAATATGTAGAATCCCTGGGATGGATGCCCGTTTTTATGGCATAGTTCTCTGCAGGCAGGCCGAATGCGTCGAACCCCTGGGGGTGGAACACGTTCCAGCCCTGCATCCTCTTCAGTCTCGCCCAGGAATCCGTCAGTCCGTAATTATACCAGTGGCCTACATGGAGATTGGCTCCCGAAGGATATGAAAACATCTCCAGGCAGTATAGCTTTTTGTCAATATTATTGCGGTCGAATTTATACAGACCTGTTTCTTCCCATTTCTTTTGCCATTTCTCATCTGTCTTCGTAGAATAAGCCAACTTGAACAGCTCCTTTCAGATTGAGCAATTTGTGGACGTGAGCATTTTTTACCCCCGGCAGATCATGTCTGCTCCAGATCATCCGGCGTCCTGAACCGGCCGTCGGCCCAGAGCCGTTCCAGGTTGTAGAAGCTCCGGTCCTCCTCGTTGAATATATGTACGACCAGCTGTCCGAAATCCAGCAGGATCCACCTGGCGCTCTGATAGCCTTCCTTATGTATCAGGTTGTAGCCGGCCTCGTCCATCTTTGCTTCAAGCTCGTCCGCCAGCGTTTTGATATGAGTTGTCGACGTACCGCTGCAGATGATGAAATAGTCGGCAAGGATCGACACTTCCGAAATATCGATGATCTCGATATCCCTGGCCTTTTTATCCTCCAGTATCCCGTATGCCGTATCTGCGATAGTTCTCGTTCCCAAAAGCGTACCTCCTGTACCATGATTGATTAAATATTATACCACTAATCCGATCGGTTTGTGAATAAAAATCATTTTCTGCTGTCATTTTTGCCTTTTCTGAACATCTCATACACACTCATCGCCAGCAGGAACCCTCCAAAGAATTTTCGCAGCGAACCCGCCTCCATTCCCGCGGCTATCCACGAACCCGCCAGTGCGCCGGCAAGACCGAAAATTATAATGGGTAATGCCATCCTGAAATCTATGCTTTTGTTCTTAATATGTATGATCAGCGCTGCCACGGCTGTCGGAATGAAATACAACAGGTTGACGCTTTGGGCGATATGCTGCCCGGGATTTGCCGCATGGACGAGCACCGGTATCAGGACGGCGCCTCCCCCCATACCCATACCGCTTACGATCCCTGCCGCAAGTCCCGCAAGAAATAAAACGATCCAGTTCCAGTTGCCCAACTCGACTTCCCCTCAATAATTCCAATTATGATTTCTTATTCATGATTTCTCACTTAAAACCCCTCGTCAGGATCCCTCTTCGGAGGATCTCTTTGAAACCGCCCTAAAGAATCATTTTAAGGCCCGCCGCCGCCATGAACACCGCGAAAATCTTCCTCAGCAGCTTATCAGGACACCTGTTCAGTAACTTCGCACCGATATATCCCCCGGCGAGCCCTCCGAGCGTGACGTTGACCGTCATCTCCCAGTCCGCGTATCCTTTTATTATATAGAACACCGAACTTACGACTGTAAGCGGCAGTATCACGGCTATGGCAGTGGCATGGGCCCTGTGCTCTTCCACCCTGAGCAAATGTACCATCGCAGGGACGGCGATCGTTCCGCCGCCGGATCCGAACAGGCCATTGGCAAGGCCGGTCACGATCCCGATCAGTGCACACAACACAAAACCCGGCCGTTTACCGCCGCCGTTTCCCCTGCCGGTTCCTGGAAGGAAGCCGGTACTTCGGCCTGTTCCTCCGCCAGATCCATGGAACTGTCCGGTATTATCAGCCGTTCTGCCTGATCCGGAAGCATCGGGACCCTTATTCCCTTTCGTATCGCGCCTCATTCCTTGACTCACCCGCCCTGCGCATTCAAACCGCGATATCCCGTCCGCTTATCCATATTGTTCGATTTTATCCCCCGATTATTCATCTTCGTAAGCACATGAACCGGCCTGCCACGGATCTGCCGGCCTGCTCACGATCATATATCGGGAATACGTCATTTCCTGTACTGATTTTCAACAAACAAATACATTGCATGTCTAGTATAATGTGTTAGAATTTAAGTATCGAACTTTCGTGAGGTGCTCAGATGAAAACATTAAAAAAAGCAGTTGTATTCCTTCTGGCGCTTCTCCTGGCTTCAGCGGCCTTATGCCAGAATGTCTTCGCGGACAGCAGGAGTTATGACATCATATCTTACACCGTAAATGTAGTCGTCGATCCTGACGGATCGGCTGACGTAACAGAAAGGATAACTTATGATTTCAATGGCGAATTCAATGGTGTGCTCAGAGACATAGATTACGAGAGGACTGACGGTCTGGAAAACCTGCAGGTGTCCGTGGAAGAGAACGGCGTCACTGTAAGGGAATTCACGGTCAACTCCACTACTGATCTGAACGCCGCCGGAATACCGGGCACATATAATGTGTATCATGACGATGAGATAGCGCATCTGAAGGTTTTCGAAAAAAGCAGGAATACGATGAAGACTTTTGTCTACAAATATACACTGAAGAATGTAGTGACAAAGTATAATGATATAGCTGAGTTCAACAGGAAGATAATCGATACCGGCTGGGATGTGCCCCTCAACTATGTACAGATACATATCCAACTGCCGGAAGGCGCCTCAAAGGACGAGATAAGAGTATTCGGCCACGGACCGCTTACCGGCGAATCAAAGATAACAGACGGACAGAATGTGGAATACATACTCGACAGGCTTTATCCCGGTTATTATGTTGAGACCCTGGTACTGTTCCCCCCGCGGCTGGTTCCCGGTTCCACCAGGGTGAAGGAAGAAGATGCGCTCCAGAGGATCCTCGATAATGAAAAAAAGCTGGCCGACGAGGCCAACGCCGAGCGCGAAAGGGCACGCAAAGAGGTGGAGGAATACAACAGGAGGCTTGAAGAACAGGAAAAAAGGATGCAGCAGAGAAGGATGATAACCAGCATAGTGAGCATCATTCTCCTGCTTGCCTGGATACCGCTCATCATCCGGTTGTATCTCAAATATGACAGGGAGTTCAAGAGCTCATTCAACGCCAAATACTACCGGGAGCTTCCAGGGGAATACACTCCTGCGGAAATGTCGGTCCTCATGAACATGGGCAGCGTCAACAAGCGGGATGTCACGGCAACATTGATGGACCTGGTCCGCAAAGGCTACCTGATACTTAAAAATGAGACATATATAAAGGACGGCTTTTTCAGAGACAAGGAAGTTGAGGATTACAGCCTGACGCTCAACCCCGAAGCTCCCGAGACCGGTCTGTTGAGTCACGAATCTTGTCTTATAAACTGGTTCGTCAAAAAGATCGGCGACGGATCCCGTGTATTCCTTGACCAAATATCCGGTCATGTCAGAACGGAAGCGGATGCCCGCAGGTTCACAAGGAATTATCAGAACTGGTGCGGCATGGTCAGAGATGAGGCTGATAAGCACAAGTTCTTCGATGCATCCAGCCAAAAAGGCAAAACCACGGCTATACTGGCGGGCATCGCATACATTGTTCTGGGCTTTATCCTCACTGGTGCGGCACAGGGCGGCGCAGGATTCCTGCCCATCATTCTGGGCTTCATCATGCTGATATTCGGAGCAAGGCTCAACAGGCGTTCTGCTTATGGAAATGGACAATATACCATGTGGAAAGCTTTCAGGAATTTCCTGAAGGATTTCAGCAGGATGGACAAGGCGGAAATGCCATCCATCATCCTGTGGGAACATTACCTGGTCTACGCAGTTTCGCTGGGTGTCGCGAAGGAAGTTATAAAGCAGCTTCCTCTCGTATACACTGACGCTGATCTGCAAAACACGAGACTTACATATATGTATGGCAGCAACCTGCGCAGCCTCAGTTCCCTCACCCACACCCTTGACAGGACTGTAAACACCGTCGATCACGCGATCAGCCGTGCGATGGCCATAGCGAATTCCAAGCAATCATCCTCTTCCGGCTCCGGAGGAGGCTTCAGCGGCGGAAGTTCCGGCGGTGGCGGAGGCCGCGGCGGCGGAGGAGCATTCTGACCGCGTAATGAAAAGCTCGTTTGTCATGAACCTGTTTTGATTTAACTCAATGAATAAACTTTAGTTAAGGAGGATATCCACATGACGACATTATTGATCATTCTGGCAGCAGTCGTAGTCCTGATCGTAATCTACGTGACAGCCAGCTATAACGGCCTGGTGAACAAACGCAACAAGGTAGCCAACTCATGGAGCCAGATCGACGTACAGCTGAAGAGAAGGTTCGATCTCA
>JAAZKL010000074.1 GCA_012799845.1 Clostridiaceae bacterium | reverse complement strand
TGTTTATTTTTCAAGGTCCATGTGTCCGCCACGCAGCCCGCTGAAGGCTTTGTGCGGGTACCGCTCTCATCGGAGCGGCTTTTCTATACTACCACGCTGCGTTCGTTTTGTCAACTACCTTTTTTATCCCTTTAGCTCACAACTTTCTCTGCTGTGAAGGAATCCTTCGTTGCAGAAGAATGTCATCATTGTTCCCTCTCGCAGCTCTTCTCATCCGGGCGCGGTACTTCATTATTATAAAGGGATACATCCCTCAAAAAAAGCGCCGCCTTTCATCTTTCCATTCGTTTTTCCCGAAGAGCGTCGTCGCTTATCGCACGCGGCCTTTATACTATAGCACCGTATGGCCCGGCTATCAACCTGTGTAAAACGCCATTAGACTCTTTACGCATAAATTACTGCGGAATCTCTTTTCTATGCTCTCTTTTGCCGTCGTATATTCGGGCTTTCCTGACTATACTGCACGATTTGTGACTGTTTGGATGCGCACAGGTCGGTGCACAGGTCGGTAATGAGATAAGCACAAAACAGGCGTGAACCAAATGTAGACCGGGTATGCAGTTGATACGAGCCGGGTACGGTCCAGGCAGTCTGGACAGGCAAGTCCGGGCAAGCAAGTCTGCCGGGCAAGTCCAGGCAGGCAAGTCTGGCCAGGCTGCCGCCCTAAGCCAGCCGCGAGTCCTTGATCCATCCGGCGAAAGAACAACATCCCTGCCGCCGGAGAGTGTCTTTTCAGACGTGCTTTGCTGCCGGTTGCGATTTTTCTATGCTTTTTAATATGGCGATTTTATTGCCCTTCTTATTTACTTTGATCTTGTCGCACAGACCTTTTACTATCATTATGCCTCTGCCGCTTTCGATTATATCATCCAGATTTGCGGCCGCCGATTTATGCTTTGCACAAATCTCATCAAAATCATACCCGGTCCCTTCATCCTCTATTACCAGGAAAACATCGCCCTTCTCGGTTATTCCCGCATCGATCTTTACCCTCTTGCTTTCATCCCCGCGGTTCCCGTGCAGGATCGCATTGATCAGCACCTCATTGAGGATCACTTTAAGGTCGAATAAAACTTCCTCGCATAGTTCCCCGCAATTATGCTGCAGGCAGTTTATCAATTCCCCGACTACAAACCTGACATTGCTCAATTCACTTGAGATATTACTGCTGTAAATACAACGTCTTTTCAATGCCTACACATCCTAACAAATATTATGCGCAAGTCCGGAAGCAATCCGCCTTATGCTGTTATCACCGATCATCATTGATCTAATGTGCTTCTATACATTCATATAATACCCTGTGTATGTATTGGATAAACAAATATATCTGCGTACTGCAACGCCTCCGGGCACCTGCCTTTTCCGAACCTGGCCGCTGTCCTTTTCCGAAATACCGCAGATGCTACTTGTAAAGTATTGCTCTAAACCGGTCAAGAACCTTTTTCTCAAGGCGTGAAATGTACATCTGCGAAACTCCCATGCGTTCGGCGATCTCCTTCTGGGTTTTCCTGTTGAAATACCTGAGCTTTATAAACTCCCTCTCTGCCTCATTGAATTTACTCAGGCTTTTTTCAAGAAAATCCTTGTTCTCGATCCTTTCAAACGCTGCGTCATTGTCACCTATCGTCTCATGGAGTTCAATGTCATCATCATTATATGCGTTCTGGTCAAAGGATTGTATGTTGTAAACATTCCACGATTCCACTATCTCAAGCACGTTTTCAGGTTTGATATCCAGGTATGCGGCTATCTCATCGACTCTCGGCGCCCTGTTGAGTTCCTGCGAAAGGTGGTCTTTCGCCATGTTGACCTTCTGGTAAACTTCGTATATGCGCCTCGGTATCCTTATTGCAGAACTTTTATCGCGAAAATATCTCTTGATCTCTCCTACAATGGTCGGAGTGGCAAAACTGACGAATTTGAACCCCTTTCCAGGGTCAAAGCGCTCCACAGCTTTGATCAATGCGATACAGGCCACCTGGTAGATGTCCTCATATTCGACGCCCCTGTTGAGAAACTTTCTCGAAATGATCTCCGCCAGATATGTATATCTTTTAACAATCTCGTTTCTGACAGCTACGTCCCGGCTTTTGCTGTATAAAGCAAAAAGCTCGTCATTGCCTTCAGGCCAGTCTGCTTTCACCGGCTTGTTGAAGTTTTGATCCATTTCAGGACTTCTCCTCGATATATTTAGTCATTGAAAGGATATGATCCCTGCTTTCAGGACAGAATTCGACCTCGTCCATAAAAGCTTTGATTATCGAAACTCCCAGACCATCCTCATCGTCTTCGAAAATGCATCCGGCTCTTTCGATGTCTGATGAGAACGTAACGATCAGCTTGTCGCTGCAGACCTCGTACAATATCTCATATGTACCGTTGCTTTTGCCGTTTACGTTGATTAGCCGGCTGCAAACCTCAGAAACGGCAACTTTGATATCCTCTACTGTATCTATGTCAAATCCCATCCTGTAGGCGACACCTGATACTGTCAGCCTGGCAACGCTCACATATTCGGCTTTGCAGGGCAGCGACAACGTGATTCTATCATTCAACTCCATCAAACCACTCCTCCATACTTCTGTTCATCTATATATCAGTGAATTATGAACAATTTGTCCAGGCCCGTGATAACAAAGAGCTTCTTAATATTGTCCCTGATGTTGAAGATATGGATGTCCCTTTCATCCTGCTTCGCTTTCTTCAATGCGCCTACAAAGACGCCCAGCCCCGTGCTGTCCATGTAATTAAGGCCGCTGCAGTCGATCGATACATCGCCTGTGCTGTTTTCTACGATTTGGTATATTTTTTCCTTGAACTGCTGCGCATTATATATGTCTATTTCCCCGCTGACAAAAACCTTTGCGTCCTTATCCGAGTATTCCGATTTAACGATCAATTCACCGGACATGTAAGCTGACCCCCTGTCAATTTATTTTAAAAGCAATCTCAGGAATGCTTCCGCTTTCTCCTGCTGCTGGCAGCCGGCATATATCGCCGCAATCATCTCCTCCGCGATAACGCCTGATTCTCTTAATACCGTACTGTCAGTTACATAGATCCCGTACAGGTGCGGCTCATAAGACAGACCGCCTTTATCAGCACCTGAAGCGTCCGCGCCGGTCCCTCCTGAAGACCCCGCGGCAGGATCATTGCCGGCCTGTCCTTCCTGTTCCGGCGCGTCTGTTTTATTCAATCCCAACAGGTCCTCATTCTTATTCACTGCAAGGATCAGGTCCTGATGGCCGGAAACGTCGACGCCAAGTCTCGGCACGATTTCATCAAGGCTCATGAAGGACCCCGCCTTTGCGTATCTTTCATAAAGCTCTCTGTCAAGGATGAACACGTCTGCATCACCGGCATACAGCATCGCCAGGGCTTTCATCTCCATGTTGTACTCTCCGGCCACGCTGGTGGCTCCGTCGATGCCGGGCTCTTCTATGATCGGAATATTCTCCTTTATACTTTTCTTTAGTGCGTCCACTGCATCGAAATAATAGATATTCCCTACAAAGGCGGTGTTAAAATCATACTCGACCCTGTTAACACAACTGGCAATGGTATATATCATAAAGAATATTACAAGGACCACAGCCAGTATGTGATATTTATAGTAATGAAAGTAATGATCCGTCTTCTTTTCGTCAAAACCGAATTTTTTCAGAAAAGTCGCGGCTTTGCCGGGCGGTTCTTCCTCCACGGTGACTTCATAGCCCATCAGGGTATTATATGCCTCGGTTACCAGGTCAAAGTCATGCTCAGGCTCCGCCGCTTCATTTTCCGTTATGCTTTCGCTGCCAGCCGGAACCGTGCCGGAAGTGTATTCCTCCGACGGATCATCTTCTTCCTGCCTGTTCACGTACATTCCCTGCCTGAATTTCTTCAGCAGTATTGAATACTTTCTCTCTATTTCATTTGTAGATGCTTCTTCTGAAACACCCAGGATCCTTCTGGCTTCCTTTTTATCCATATGACCACGACCCCTTTGTATGTCAGAAAACCTGTTCAGTATAAGGCATCGTTCATCATTTATATGGTGCAGCGATGCCGGAATACAGTCAGCGTCTAGTCCTTCGGCTTCATTGTGGGGAAGAGCAGGATGTCCCTAATGGAATATGAGTCTGTCAGAAGCATTATCAGCCTGTCGACTCCGATTCCAAGACCTCCGGTGGGAGGCATTCCGTATTCCAGCGCATTGATGAAATCGTCGTCCATCATGCTGGCCTCTTCATCGCCCTCCTCGCGCTTCCTGACCTGCTGCAGGAACCTCTCTTTCTGGTCGATAGGATCATTGAGCTCGGAATATGCATTGGCCATTTCCCGGCCATATATGAAAAGCTCGAATCTTTCGGTCAGCTCTGGCTTGTCGGGTTTCCTCTTGGTGAGGGGCGATACTTCGACGGGATAGTCTATAATAAATGTCGGCTGGATAAGATGCTCCTCGACCAGTTCCTCAAATACCAGGTTCATTACCTCGCCCTTTGTCAGCTTGTCTTCAACCCGGAGCTTCTTCGCACGTGCAGCTGCCCTGGCTTCTTCGTCTGTCCCGATCTTGTCGAAGTCTATGCCGGAATACTCAAGCACCGCGTCTCTCATGCTCATTCTCTTCCATGGCGTCGTCAGGTCTATTTCCTGTCCCTGGTAAGTTATCTTCGTGGTGCCCAGTACATTCGTGGCAACCGTGGATATCAGGTTTTCCGTAAGCTCCATCATCCCTTTATAGTCGGTGTATGCTTCATAGACTTCCATCATTGTGAATTCAGGGTTGTGTTTGACAGATATGCCCTCATTCCTGAACATCCTGCCCATCTCATAAACTCTTTCGAGTCCGCCGACTATCAGCCTTTTCAGGTACAACTCGGGAGCAATCCTCAGGAACAGGTCCAGGTCAAGCGTGTTGTGATGCGTAATGAACGGTCTGGCTGCCGCACCGCCCTGTATCGTGTTGAGTATCGGCGTATCTACCTCGAGAAAGTCCCTTTCATCGAGGAACTTCCTTATTTCCTTAATAATTTTGCTGCGCAGGACGAAGGTTTTCCTGACATCCGGGTTCATGATGAGATCCAGGTACCTCTGCCTGTAGCGCAGGTCAACATCTTTGAGGCCATGCCATTTTTCCGGCAACGGCTTCAATGATTTGGCCAGCATCGACATTTTCTCAGCCCTTATCGATATCTCGCCTTTATGGGTCCTGAAAACCGTACCCTCGACACCTACTATATCTCCTATGTCAAATTTCCTGAATTCTTCGTATGCTTCTTCACCCACGTCATTTATCCTGACATAGATCTGGATTTTGCCGCCACGGTCATGAATGTCGCAGAAACTTGCCTTTCCCATGTCCCTCTTGGACATCAGCCTTCCCGCAGCGGATACCTGCATCCCGTCCATCGACTCAAAATTCTCGATAATTTCATTCGAGTGATGTGTCACATTGTATTTTACTATCCTGAACGGGTCCTTCCCGCTTTGCTGCAGTTCCTTCAGCTTCTGCCTCCTCACCATGAGGATCTCATTGAGTTCTTCGGTATCCGGAATGTCGATCATGTTTGCATTTGTATTGTCTTCCATCGGTGGACCTCCTGAATAAATTACGATGTTTCCTGTGCGCTGATTAGCATCTGCTTTAAATCAGAATAACAGTTTACATGAAATAAACTGTTATTCTCTTCATTATATATTAAATTATCCACAGTGTACAGGCTGTAACAGTGCTATTTTCCTATCTTCAATATCTTGAACCTGAGCACGCCGTCGGGCACCGAGACCTCCACAGTTTCACCTTTTTTCCTGTTCATGATCGCACTGCCGATCGGCGATTCATTGGATATTTTCAATTCCGACGGATTCGCCTCGGTGGAACCTACAATGGTGAAAACGCTTTCTTCTTTGGTATCCAGATCACGGAGCCTCACCTTCGAGCCAATACTGACTGTTTCCGTACTTACATCTTCTTCGTCGATTACTCTTGCATTCTTGAGCATTGATTCAATCTGTACGATCTTTCCCTCGATATACGCCTGTTCATTTTTGGCTTCGTCATATTCTGAATTCTCTGTAATGTCGCCATGCGCGAGAGCTGCCTTTATCCTTTCCTTTACTGCCATTCTCCTGGGACCGCGCAGTTGCTCCAGCTCTTCTTCCAGTTTCTTTAAGCCCTCATAAGTCAGTATGACTTCTTTACCTGCCATTTAGAGCCTCTCCTTTACCTAAAAAATTTGTGTTGATAATATATGTATTTGACCCGCATTTATTCTGTATCGCATATGGCCAACATCAATAATATTTATACGATACATATCTTCAGCCGATGCCATGTTGTTCATCCGATCCGCAGGGGCGCCAGAGCCGTGCCCTGGTACCGGTTACAGCTGAAGTGCATATAAATGGCACTGAAGAACACAGTGCCATCCAGTTATAATCATGATGCATTCATGGTTAATAATTATAGAATACATATCTGCTATTGTCAATAATGCCAGGCATAAGGATATTCATGGTTTTTAACAGTTATGGCTTCTCTTTCCTGATTGTTCCATGGTGCCGCCATATTGCCTGCCGGCTCGGGATATTACGCAAATGTTTCGTTTTCCTTCAGTATGACATCGTGTGCTCCGCCTTCGATAATGCTGGTGGAGGACACCAGTGTCATCCTGGCTTTCTCATGGAACTCTGTGATGCTCATTGCGCCGCAGGAGCACATGGTCGCCTTAAGTTTGCTCAGCGTTATTTCAAGATTGTCCTTAAGTCTTCCGGCGTAAGGCACGTAGGAATCGACGCCTTCTTCGAAATCCATCCTGTGTGCACCGCCCATGTCGTATCTCTGCCAGTTGCGGGCCCTGTTGGAACCTTCGCCCCAGTACTCCTTGACATAATTGTTGCCGATCCTGAGCTTTCTTGTCGGGCTTTCGTCGAACCTGGCGAAGTATCTGCCAAGCATCAGGAAGTCTGCTCCCATGGCGAGCGCGAGAGCCATGTGATAATCGTGCACTATGCCGCCGTCAGAACAGATCGGTATATAAATGCCTGTCTTTTCGAAATACTCGTCCCGCGCCCTGGCAACATCGATCACTGCCGTAGCCTGTCCGCGCCCGATGCCCTTAGTCTCTCTGGTTATGCAGATAGATCCTCCTCCGATACCGACCTTGACGAAGTCGGCCCCGGACTCGACCAGGTACATGAACGCATCCCTGTCGACGACATTGCCGCCGCCTACTTTCACTTCACCTTTGTATTTTTCCTTTATCCATTTGATCGTATCCCTCTGGAATTCGGTATACCCGTCCGATGAATCAACACAAAGCACGTCAGCTCCGGCATCCACCAGGGCCGGGACCCTGTCCATGTAGTCCCTGGTATTGATGCCCGCGCCGGTCATCAGCCTTTTGTGGGAATCCAGCAATTCGTACGGGTTCTCCTTGTGACTGTCATAGTCTTTTCTGAACACCAGATAGAGAAGGTTTTGGTTCTTATCAATAACAGGCAGGCAGTTCAGCTTGTGATCCCAGATCATGTCGTTGGCTTCTTTGAGTGTGATGCCTTCCTCGGCATAGATCAGCGATTCGAACGGTGTCATGAATATCTTTATTTTTGTATCCAGGGGTGTCCTGCTGACCCTGTAGTCCCTGCTCGTCACAAGGCCGAGCAGCTTGCCTGTCGGAGATCCGTCATGTGTTATGGCGATAGTGGAGTGCCCTGTCCTCTCCTTCAGTGCCAGGACGTCCGCAAGCGTATCATCCGGCTTAAGGTTCGAGTCGCTGACGACAAAGCCGGCCTTGTATTTCTTCACCCTTCTGACCATCTCGGCCTGCTGGTCGATCGGCTGTGAAACATAAATGAAAGAAAGGCCCCCGCACCTTGCCAGTTCTATCGCCATCCGAGAGTCTGAAACAGACTGCATGATCGCTGAAACCAGCGGTATATTTATACTTATGGAAGCCTTTTCTCCCTTTTTGAACTTCACGATCGGTGTCCTCAAATCGATGTTATGCGGTATACATTCCTTAGTAGTGAGATTTGGCAGCAGAAGATATTCGCTGAAGGTTCTTGATGGCTCATTAAAATAAAATGCCATAGAATCGTACCTCCTATCCACAGAATTGCTTCCGGAAAAATATTAGATAACATTATACATAAGTTGCATACCCGCGTCAAGGACAGCTTTCGGGGGAAAAATCGGATGGGGGACAGTTCTCAATTTTTCGTGAAGGGGGGACAGTTCTGCGCACGAGGACGCAGGGGGACAGTTCTTCATAAAAGCGATTTTTGTGACGTGCTTTCGAAAAAGGTCATTTATCGTAATTCCTTATAGTTATCTTCTCAAATGATGATTTTCCATAATACAAGGGACAACAAGCTGATCCCCAGAAAAAGAAATGGAGGACTGTCCCCCATCTCAAAAATGTAGAACTGTCCCTCATTCACCCGTCTAGGCTGAACAGCTTGCTGAAAGCTCCGGCCAGCTTGATTTTTGAGTCCTGGAACAGCTCGACTATTTTGAATTTTATTTTGATAGGTATATCGCTTTCCTCATCTGTTGACGTTACTATGCTGTATTCTTCATCGGAAAGCACTCCCTTCAGGTCTCTTTTTACTTGATCGGGTACAGTTCCATGAGTCACATCTACGAAGCAGAGAGGAGGGAAAAGTACACACCACCAGTTAGATCCGCCGCCGTTCCCGATGACGACCTTCAATGCCTGGTAATTCCCCGCCGGGAGAATCAGATCTCCATATGCCCTGGTCGGGAACGGATATACCCCCAGCACAGTTTCAACACTGTAGTTGTATCCACCGGCAAGAATGGTTTCCTTTGCAATGCTCGTGATTTCGGGTATTTTTTCGCGAATGGCGGCTCGTGTCTGTTCGATGCTCTTCGAGTTTTTTACTTCATTTCTAATATAAGCAAGAATTTTGTCTCTTACGATGCATTTCAGTTCCTGGTCCTCAGGCGAATCACTGTTAGCCACGACATGAAGACGGATCAGGTTTTCCGAGATGCCTCTGTTCACATTTTCAGTGTAGGAGTTAATTTTAAAAAGAAGGAACACGAATGCTGCAATCGATATGCAGATAACGAACCTTGCATTGCGCCTGATGCATCTGCTCAGCAAAGCTCCTGCCGTATTAAAAAAATCAAAAAATTTCTTCATCCCAAATCCCCCTGACAATACCATTATTATGATGTTTTGCGCAGAAACGGATGTATAACGCGATATACATCCGTTTCACTATAAAGTATTGTCAGCTGGAATAAAATTTATACAATCCGTAAACTTTATACAATTAAAATAAATTAAGGAACATCATCCGGTAATTTATTCAATTTTTCAGGTATTTCACAGCTTCGGCATACTGCCCGTCATATTTCAGGATAAGCTCGAGCAGATCGGCATTGAGAGATATCTGCGTCTTAATGTCCAGGATGCCGCTCGCACTTATTCTATTGCTGCTTTGATATTCCTTCAGTGCCGATTCGAGTTCTTCATCGAAATCGATGTCCATTTCGTTGATGTCGTAGCCCAGGATCCACAGAATCATCTTGGCGTTAATGACATCGGTGCCCTTGTCACCCAGCTCGAACACAGCTGATTTGGAGAGTTTCTGTACGTCGAGGATATCCATCACTCCGTCGATATACTCCGGATCGTCGACCTTTATATCCGGCATGAGGCCTGTGCCGTCGATCATTCTGCCGTTCGGCGTGTAATACAGACCCAGCGTCATTTGGGCATAGCCATAGATTTCATCCTCAGTCGGAAAGATCCCAAAACTTCGAAGCATGTAAACATTCACAGTGCTAATGCCATACTGTTCCCTGTATCTTTCAAAAGCCGCGGGAGTCAGTATCGGCACGGCACTCTGAAATCTGGCCTTCCCGAAGGTCTTAGTGCCTATAAGCTTTCCGGCGCCCGTGTCCTGGATGGCCCCTGCAACTATTTCAGAAGCACTGGCGCTGTTGCCGTTGACCAGCACTGCAAGTTTGTATTTCTGCTCCTCAAGGTCGGAGTAGAACTCCATATCCATATACATTTCCGATTTATAATCTAAAAAAGTTATGAGCCCTTCAGGCACGAATTTCTCCGCCAGCTTCACGGCCTGGACCACTTCCCCGCCCGGGTTGTTCCGCAGATCCAGCACCAGTTTGTCTATGCCTCTTTTATCAAAATACTCCAAAGCGTCGGTTATGCATTCGTAAGTATTGGAGTTGAAGGAATCAAGCCTTATGTATCCGATGCCATTCCGGTTCTCAAAAGTGACAGGGTTTATCTTAACGATTTCTCTGACCACATCTATATATACCGTATCAGTACTTCCTTTCCGCAGAATGCCAAGCCTGACCGCAGTCCCCGGCTCGCCCCTGATGGCTGTGGAAGCAGCGTCGAGTGAAGAATCGACCAGTTTCGTGCCATCAGCTTCCACGATAATATCCCCCTGGAGGATACCCGCTTTTTCCGCAGGCGAACCGGAATACACCTGCATCACGACGATATAGCCGTCGCTTTCCCGCAAAACTACCCCTATCCCGCCGAAATTGCCGGATACAGAACCATAGTATGCATCTTTCTCTTCATGGCTCAAAAATGTGGAATAGGTGTCGAGAGTATCGAACATGCCCCTTACTGCACTATCGAACAGAGTCTCTTCAGAAACTTCACCATAGTATTGGTCCTGAATAAAGTCCATAAGACTGTTGAAATACGGTGAGTCATTCCTGACCACGTCGGCAGCGTATGCCGACTGTACGAACAACAGCAAAACAGCCGCGATACAGCAAACTAAACGGTGCGCTCTTCTGAATAAACGATTTTTCACATCAAAGACCCCTCTTTATCTTAATAATTTGATTTTACCATTTTGGGGGACAGTCCTCCACTTTTTATCAATTTGTAAAAATCCGGGTTATTTCTTTTCGGGGGACAGCCCTCAACTTTTCAGCAGTTCGCTTAAAACTTCGAGATACTCGAACCTCTTTATCGTATTTTTTCTTATGGTTGGAACAATTCCGAAACTGTCGCTGAAGAAACTGACAATATCCTCTTTCGTTGCCTCCATACCCGCTCTTTCCATCAAATCTTCCCTGCTGAAATGCCGGAAAGCAATATAATAAGGTTGCTTGAAATATTTCTTCCTGTCATTTCCCGAGCTGATTATCTGCGCCAGCGTTTCCCCGTAATCGCTCTTTTTCATCGCCATCATTGCCATTTCCCCAACAGTGAGCGTTTTGTCCGGTTTGAACTCATTGGTTTTGTATCCGATTATGTATCCTTCCCTGTCCAATTCCCTCGCGATATCGAAATTTTTCGAGAGGTCGCAGAAATCTTCAAAGGGATAGTTGTCCTTCAGCTCCCTGACCGTCACGACCCTGTAGCCATATTCACCCAACACCTTCAGTTGCTCCGGCAAAGCAGTAACGACCGGACTCATCAGCGACATGTTAAATCCGTCCTTCTGAAAGATGATCTGGCCGCAAAGTGCGTCAGCATCAGCCCTGAGACAGTTCTTAACAGGATCCGTCATTTTCCTGACATCCTCCCTATAGTCGCCGACGGTGGGCATCCAGCCCCCTCCGTCAAAGCTGGCAGCAAGATAGTCATACCCCATCAGCGCGTATGCATCGTATGACGTGAATCCGTCAGGTATCCTGTCAATATAGTGCGGCGGCCTCGACATGGTGATCTCATAGCCGAATTCGCTTTTTATCAGCTCATGCAGTTGCTTCAGATCGTCTACCACTTCATTTATATTCGAGAAATGCTCTCTGCTGCCATAAACGATGCTGTTCCTTCCGAACAGAACGTGCCTGTAACCGTGGTTCGAGATTTCATGACCGTTTTTCAGCAGTTCGCCGATCAGCTCCTTCTGATTTTCAGCACCCGCACACTTATCCTTACCGAACATGGGATAGTGATCATGCCTGACGCCGCTCCAGGTGGGCTTGTTTATTCTTCCGATTTTGTCCGGATAGTTGTGTTCGGTGGTCCCAATTACGTTGAAAGTTCCCTTTGCGCTAAATTCACTCATTATGCCGATCAGCGCCCTGGTTAGGCTCACGTCTTCCAACTCAGGGTCCGCTACAGGATTTACAGGCATATTTGTTGGACCGTCGTCGAAGGTCATTGCCACTATCCTTTCTCCCTTGGGCACCACAAACCTTTCCAGCCTTCTGACCGGAGAAAGGTATTTACCGGCCACCTCCCTGCGCCTTTGTTTGATTTTCCTGTTAATTTTCCTTGCCAATGAATATAGCTTCATATTCCGGACACCTCAACATTTTGCTTAAAATGATCTCGCCGATGCCGTACAATAGCCTTATCCCGTTCTTCGCGGAGTATGCCGGCCTGAATTTCTTCATATTATATAACTTTGCCTTCGCGACAGCGAAATTCGCTGCCCTTTTATAGTAAATGGCACTACCGTTTCTCAGTGCATTTGCGAATTCTTCGGGTTTCAGCTCAAAATCGCTGGTTTGCATGTAGCAATTCGCAACCTCGGCTGCCGAGTGGGCATCGGACCCCCCCATATACAAAAAACCGTCCCTCCCGGGAAACCGCTTCACAAAGCTCTGCGACACAGCCTTCAGCAGAAAGGAATCCAGCCTTGAGTTATATTGCTCGATTCCGTCAACATATTCAAGAATGCCTGGATTGGCTTTCAGTCCGCTAACATACGGATGAGCCAGTATCGTCACTCCATTGATTTTTTTCACGTTTTTGATAATACTGTAGAAGTCAAATTGCCTGTCGTTTATCCTGTGGGTTTCTTTTTCAATGGAATCATCTATGAAGTACGCAAGCACATGGCCGTACTGGGTGGAGAACTCCGCTGCGGGTATGACCGACACACTCCTGCTCGCCTTTTTCTGGGCTTCCAGTCCGCCTGTCGCAGTATTATGGTCGGTTATGGCTATCGCATCGAATCCCGCATTCTCAGCTGCTTCCAGTATTTCTTCCACCGATACTTTCGAATCGTGCGAATATTTGGAATGTATGTGCAAACCCAGTTTCATCTGATCCTTCTCCCGGCCAGGGACAGCAGGTAATTGACAAACGGGACAGGATTCCTCAGGCTGAAAATGCCCTCCCTGGCGCCTATAATTTTTTTCAACACCCTGAATGCTTCCGCAAACCTTCCTTTTTTCAGCAGCGAGAATACTGCCAAATACGCCTGCGGGAAGAAGTACATCCTTGCATTCAATTTGTATGGAACAGTTTTGATGTCTATTTTTCTATGCTCGTTGTTCAATATCCTAATGTAATTATCAAAAAAATCGGACCCTGCTGCAAATAGTAAAGGCATGCTGCCCCAATGTCTTGGATTCACTTCGATCAGGCAGTCGCCTTTAAACTCGACCATGGCATATCCTGTCCATTTCAGGCTCCTGAGCAGCCTGTATG
>JAAZKL010000073.1 GCA_012799845.1 Clostridiaceae bacterium | reverse complement strand
CTGAAATAGCGGCAATCACTGGCACCGGTCATGATGTAAGGCACTGTGACAACATCGCCGAAAATGGCCGATACTGCCTGCTCGATCTTGCGGAATTCCGGCGATCGGAAATCAGAAACAGACGACTCAAATCCGGGGTCCAGGATTTCCATTTCAATATCATATTTTGCAGCCATCTTTCGGATAGCCTCAAAGGAGCTTTGTTGTCCCTGGTGAATTGAAAAGCGCATATTCCCAATGACCCAGGCTTCCTGGGGCAGCACATTTCTGCCCTGAGAACCGCCGGCCATGGTAAATGCGATGGTAGTTTTAAGCATAGCACCGGCTGTATTGGACACCCTGGGCATGATCCTGGTCAGCAGAGGCTTGAAGAAGCGAACGTTTCGGAGCAGCACACCCGTAACACCGGTCATATATCGCCCGCAGCGACGCAGCATTTCCTCTGTAACCGCATTCATACGTACCGAAAAAAGTGCTGAACGCTCTGTCTCTGCCATAAACTTGCCCAGCCGCACAAGCGGTGTGTTCTTTCCTGGCATAGCAGCATGGCCGCCTTTGGAACGGGCAACGAATTTCAAATCCGCACAGCCCTTCTCCCCTACTCCCACCATGGCAAAATCGTGATCGGCACCTCCGATGGGGTCATGCAGGATAAATCCGCCTTCATCCAACACCATGGAAAACTCCACACCGCGTTTTTGCAGTTCCTGTGAAATGGTATCCGCACCGGAACCGTCCGTTTCTTCTGTGCAGGTTGAAACAAACCATACATCCTGTTTCGGGCGAAAGCCTTCGGCAGACAGCTCTTCAGCAGCCTGCAGCATAGCCCAGAGGCTGCACTTGGTATCTAAAGAACCGCGTCCCCATAGTTTACCGTCCTCTATATCACCGGAAAACGGCTCATGGCTCCAGTTCCCGACCGCTTCCACAACATCGTGATGACTCATCAGCAGGATCGGTTTTTCGGATCGCTCTCCAGTCCAACGCATCAAAAGGCTTCCTGAGAAATTTTCAACATCCAGCTTACTGAACAGATTGGGGAATAATTCTTGCAGAAGTGAATGAAACCGCACAAATTTTTCTGTGTTGCTGTCTCCCTCCACAGAGACTGTCTCCATCCGGATAAGCCGCTGCAGTATCTTAGCGTATTGCTGATCCCGCAATCCATCTGTTGCCATGGCATCCTCCATAGAAGGTTTTTGCAAACACGCCGTCAACCACGCCTCTGCAGTGACTGCCTGTTTCCACATATTTATTTCAGATAAAGTATACAAAATTGCTCAGCATTTTTCAATAAAACATAACAGCCGCTGCAATCTGCCGGTATCAGGCGACTGCGGCGGCTGATGGGGTAAAAATCATTCAACTCGCCGATGTTTTATCGGATGAGTGTGAAGTTACGGAAAACATTGACCAGCGTATTTGCAACTGTAGACATTGTCTTTATAAAGATATCAAGTGCAACACCTACAACATCCTTACGTGTATCGCCGACAGTGTCGCCTGTAACTGCTGATTTATGCGCTGCCGTTCCTTTGCCGTGCCCCTCCAGAGATCCGGATTCGATGAATTTTTTCGCATTATCAAACGCTCCACCGGAATTCCCCATGAAGATAGCGCGCGGGATGGCGACGATCGTAGCTCCGATCAGCAAGCCCCCGACAAAATCAACACCGAAAATAAATCCACAGATCGTAGGAATCAATATTGCCAGTACGGAAGGGAACAGCATTTTGCGGAGGGCTCCCTGCGTCGCCATCTGGATCATACGGTTATAATCCGGGCGAACTTTTCCTTCCATGACACCGGGAACAGACAGAAGCTTATCCCCTTCGTCAGCCATTGCACGTGCTGATTCAATCGTATTGTCCGTCAGAAGCGCGCTGAAGTATTCCACGAGGGCGCCGCCGATTATCGCACCGGCAACCACAGTGAAGCTGGCAATATTCAGGATCATTTCCGAGTTCGCAGGAGTGAAGTTCCCAACATAGGAAACGATCAGGCTGACCGTTGCAAATGCGGCACTGCCAATGGCGAAACCCTTGCCGATGGCTGCAGTCGTATTGCCGACGGAATCAAGTTTGTCCGTGATCACGCGAACCTTATCGGAAAGGTGGCAGCTTTCCGCCAGACCACCGGCATTATCGGCGATCGGTCCGAATGCGTCAATGGAAACTGTTGTGCCAACGAAAGAGAGCATACCGAGAGCCGCGACAGCAATGCCATAGATACCGCTTACTTTCCCGCTGATGAATAGCGCGATGCCGATCATTAGAATAGGCAGCAGACAACTGCGGCTTCCGATCGCGTCACCTTTGGTAATAACAAAGGCATCGCCCTCAGGTGCCATTTCAGCAAGTTTCCGGGTAGGTTTAAAGTCAGAAGATGTGTAATATTCGGTAATGGATCCGATCGCCACACCGCTGGCGAGTCCGAGCACCGCACAGATCCACGGGCTCAGCCAGCTTGCCTTCCATTCGAATGTTGCGAATGTGGCGGCATCGATCTTTCCGAAGATAAGCCAGGATGCTCCCAGACCAAGAATGACTGTCAATCCCGCAGAGATCCATGTAGCTAGATTCAATTCGTGAGAAGGATTGCTTCCCATCTTTTTCACATTCGCATACAGCATACCGATCAGGCAGCTAAACAAACCTGCTCCCGCAAGGACGATCGGGAAAATCACAGTCGGATTGAACATTTTGTCGATGCCGAATTTCTGGAACAAGATCACGGCAATCATAATGGTAGCGGACATCGTTGCGACAAAACTCTCAAGAAGGTCTGAGCAGTTACCGGCAATATCATTGACATTGTCACCGATGAAGTCGGCAATCACGTTCGGGACCCTGCTGTCATCCTCAGGAAGATCATTCCGGATTTTTCCCAGAATATCTGCGGAAATATCTGCAGCTTTTGTATAGTTGCCGCCTGCGACACGGTTGAACATGGCAACCAGGGAACATCCGAGCGAGTATGTCGATACGCGCATTACAGAAGCGTTGATTCCCTGTAGGTGGATCAGCAGACCGCCGCCTTCCGTTTGATGATTGACTCCGCCCCAAATCAGCAGAACCGCAGCAAGGCCGAGCATACCGAAAGCCTGTACGCTCAAACCGGAGATGCTGCCCCCGCACAACGCCACCTTGACAGTATCACCTATTGACATACTTTCACGTGCTTTATTCGCTGTTCTCACGTTAGCGTATGTAGCACTTTTCATCCCAAGTACGCACGCACAACTGCTCATGGCAGCACCTACAATGAAAGTAATGCCGCTGGTTTTTTCTACAAAAAGCGATAGAGCCAATGCAACTAAAACGACAACAATCGCAATGGTTCTATATTCGGTTTTCATAAATGTATTCGCGCCAGAACGGATAATTGCAGCCATTTCGACCATTTCAGCCGTTCCCTCCGGCATTTTTCGGATCCGCATATAATTCCAGACCACATATGCCAGTGTTACTGCAATGATACTTAGTATAGCGATGATCCAAGTGAGAGACATTTTTTTCTTTCCTTCCTTTCCCTTTTTCTTATGGTTCAGCAGCACCGCAGTTGTTTGCTCCAGGTAAGGATATAACCGCCGGAGAAATGCGTTTCATTCTCCCTGCTGTAGAAACACAACCTTTCATATTATACAACATTTTATACAACATTCTACTGCAAATTTTTCGCAAAGAATAGCTTATTATGTAAAATTATCTGTTATGAGATATGTGATGCCATGATACGCAAGGCCGGTTATCTCACTGTGCGAAATGAAAACTTTTGCTCTTCACTGCCTGAAATATCCGCTCCGTCTTTATCAACATATTTATAGATATATTGCTTGAGGTTTGTTGAGAACGTCATCGGCTGACTCCTGAATTGATATACTTCCGGTTTAAGCAAAACGAGGGCTTGCCACAATACGGCAAGCCCTTTTAACTGTCGATAAAGCTGATCAGGTTGGCTCATTGTTCATTCTTCTTGATATTAGAACTTATGATATTCCTCTTAAATCGTGGTAAAGGAGATATTATTTTATATACACATTTTGCCTTGTCATATCATGATCTTCTGGTTCGGATCCACCGAAATGATAATATTACTGAAACCATATGCTTCTACCAGCTTATTCATATCGCTCGCCTCTACCGTCCAGTCAAAGTCCAGCAGGTGTACTCCTATTACCATCTTTGTCCTGCCCTCGGATCTGACTTTTAGCAGGTAGCTCAAATTGTGATGGAGCGCTGTATTGGCATCTATTTCTGCTTTCAGGTAAGCTTCGTCCACAAGGTTACAGATTACCGCATCTGTCTCGCCTATATTTTCCGCCTGTTCCTTTGTCAGTTCGCTGTCTCCAGTGATATATATACGCTTTCCCGATATTTCAATTAGATAGCTGTTGTGAATCGGGTCCCAGTGGTTAAAATGCTGTGTGTTGAAACAGTAGATCTTAATGTTATCAAAAGAGATACTGTCGCGCTTAGCATATTTGTTAGTATAAAGGACCTCTATCTGCTCTATATCCGCTTTATTTTGCATGAGTATCGGCTTGACAATGGAAGGAGGCCCTGCAATAGTGATGTCCATATTTTTCACTACAGGTAATCTGTCAGGGCAAAAATGATCCCCATCATCATGCGTAAATAAAAGGATATCTCCGGTCAATACCTTCGTCGGCTCGATCAGGTCGTTGAAGGCATCGACCAGGATCCTCCTTCCTCCCCCTTCTATCATCAAAGCACTGACACCAAGATTTCTGACACTAACCCGGACCATATATTGCCTCCTTTTAGTTTAAATTCTTTCTGTGCCTCGAATGCCTCTTTTGAAAGCTTATATATTTCTGCTATACCCCTTCATCAGCATAATGTTGTATCAGTAATGCCCGGAAGGTAATATCGCAAGCCTTGCGGGTTTTTGACTTCCAGTCTGTTTCCAGCCGAAAACCGCAATATGGCCCCCAATCCTTTGTTTCCAGTATGGGTGCATGACAGATACCTTCATCATCAACAGTACTTATAATATCATCAACGACTTCGCGTAATGCGGGAATATGCTTTACAATACCACAGCGGGAAAACCATTCAATATACTCCATTTGATATACTTCCGGTCTGCCGCGGTAAGGGATCGAGACAGGGCTTGGCTGCAAACCGGTCACTTTAACTGTCAGCCCCTGTGCCGGGAATGCTCCTAGAGGGCCCAAAGCATATCCGACCCACGATGAAGGTAATAAATTTACAAGTTCCGGGCGGTCTGTTTTCATCAGCTTTGTAACAGCATCTGCAACCATCTTTATATTCTGTTCGTTTCTCCATGAACTTGTATGGGCCAATATATCCAAATGATAGCGGCAGGGCCATTTTTCATAATCGTTAAAAACAAGCTGCTTTCCGCCGCGGATCGGATGGGTAATATCCAATACCGAATCGACCTCAAGAACTCGCTTAAAGCAATCTATCGATAGCCGGATCTGCGGTGATATATCAATAACATCGTCGTATCCGGCACGAGCGATGCAAGCGCAACGGATCAGGTTATGCCCGTGTCCGGTCACCTTGTACTCATCAATAATTTTGCCCCTGGTATCATAACACCAGTCATCTAAAGGTATTGATGCAAATGCGTCCATAGCGCGTTTGAGTACAGGCGTTTCCTTATCAAGGGCCTTTTCTGCAAGGTATTTTGTTCCGCCTTCCTGCGTGTCAAGGCCGCCGTGAAGGCTTTTCCCTATCCAGCCATTCTCCTGCTGACACGCAATAATGCGCTGTATCATTTCCTCCTGCATGATCTGTTCCTGATATAGCGCTGCATCATCGGCTGTAAGGTTATGTAAAATCTCACTCTTTATTCGACGCTTGATAGAGGGGTTTGCATTTCTAAGAAGAAAATCTATCATCTTTTGCTTTTTACTTTTCACAGGCAAAACCTCCGCTTGCTCATTGTATCATTCTTCGGAAAGACTTCTTTTATATAATAAGGCAGAAGCTATTACCAGTATAGCAAGATTTGCCGCAATTATAAATAAGCCGGAGAAAGTGATCCCCTTGCCTGCCAAAAGCCTGCCAAGCTGCTGTCCGTAAGTAAAGCCGGCAACAACTTCAATACTCTTGTTGAAGTTTGCCAGCATAGGCAGGAAGGCAAACAATATCCCTAT
>JAAZKL010000072.1 GCA_012799845.1 Clostridiaceae bacterium | reverse complement strand
GGTAGAGCAGCTGACTTGTAATCAGCAGGTCGGGGGTTCGAGTCCGTCCACCAGCTCCATAAAAACTCCGCTAATTGCGGAGTTTTTTTTGAGAAAATAGGGACGGTTCATTTTTAACTCTGAGAATACGACGTGAGCGATGTCATGCCAATGATGTATCCCATGCTTGTCGATGGAGAACTGTCCCCCTCAGCATAAAGTGCAGAACTGTCCCCCTTCAATAAAAAGTGCAGGGCTGTCCCTCTTCTTGTTGTAAGGCAGATCATTTGATGGTATTATTTACATGGTTACATAACTTACATGATTTGCTCCGGAGGATATATGGTTTTTTCAAGTTTGATGTTTTTGCTGAGGTTTCTGCCGGTCACGCTTCTGCTGTACTTTGCAGTGCCCGGGATGAAAGCGAAAAATACTGTGCTGATAGCGGCGTCGCTGTTTTTTTACGCCTGGGGAGAGCCTGTATGGGTAATACTGCTTATTATCAGTTCTATTATAGACTACATATGCGGCGGCTTTGCCGGGAAATACTCAAAAACGCCGAAGGGCAGGGTATTCCTGGTAATTTCATTGGTGTTGAATTTCGGATTGCTGGGATTCTTTAAATATGGCGGGTTCATTGTGAACAACCTGAATGCGTTGCTCGGCGTCAACATACCGGATCCGGGGGTTTCGCTGCCGGTGGGGATCTCGTTTTACACTATGCAGACAGTTTCATATACTATTGATGCGTACAGGGGGAATGCAAAGGTACAGAAGTCGTTTGCCAGGTTCCTGCTTTTTGTATCTATGTTCCCTCAGCTTGTCGCAGGACCAATCGTCCGCTACACGGACGTGGAGGACCAGTTGGAGGAGCGCAACATAACAATGCAGGGGATATATGAGGGGATCACCAGGTTCGTTGCGGGGCTTGCGAAGAAAACGCTGATAGCCAATTACGCCGGCTCTGTTGCCGCCAGGTTCCTCGACGGCGACATGCTGAGCATGTCGGCTCCTGAGGTGTGGTTCGGGCTTTTGTGCTTCACGTTCCAGATATATTTCGACTTTTCAGGTTACTCCGATATGGCCATAGGTCTGGGGAAAGTTTTCGGATTCAAGTTCCCGGAGAACTTCAACTACCCCTACACTGCGCAGAGCATCACGGATTTCTGGCGGCGCTGGCATATGACGCTGGGGTCTTTCTTCAGGGACTATGTATATATCCCGCTTGGGGGCAACCGCAGACTCCAGGTAAGGAACATATTCATAGTCTGGATACTTACAGGACTCTGGCACGGGGCAAGCTGGAATTTTGGCATATGGGGCCTGTACTTCGCGGTGATCCTGCTGATCGAGAAGAAATTCCTGCTCAAAGCCCTCGAAAAAGCGCCCAAAGCGGCAAGGGCTCTATATTCATTCTTCCTCGTTATGTTCGGGTTCAATTTCTTTTACTTTGAAGATTTCGGCAGGAATATCGATGCGCTCAGGGTGATGTTCGGACTTGCAGGCGCGTCATTCGCCGTGGCCGAAGCGCTTCAGCTTGTGGTTAGTTATCTTCCTTTTGTGGTGATTTGCGTTATTTGCTCGATACCTGTGAAGCGCATCATACAGGACAGGGTGGAGAAGCTGCAGCTCCCGGAAGGCTTGAGGGCGGCAGCGGCAGCCCTGTGTATCGCTGTTGCGTTCATAATGTCGGCTGCCAGTATAGTAAGCAACAGTTATAATCCGTTCATATATTTCAGATTTTGACAGATAGGAGGAGGGAAGACATGAAAAAGGTTCAATATGCAGTGATATATACGTTTGTAACCATATTGGCTCTGCTTGTCATTTGCTCGCTGTTTATTGACAGTGATGGATTCTCTCCCTTCGAGAACAGGTACCTCAGCAAAAAGCCGGTGCTTACGGTTTCTGATTTCTTCTCGGGGAAGTATATGGACAGGTACGAGACTTTCCTTCTGGATAATTTCCTGCTCAGGGATCTGTCGGTTATGGGCTTCCAGTCATATGCCAACCTGCTCTACCTGGACATTTTTACAGGCAGCGAACTAGTGCTTGCCGATGTGGACGTAGATGAATTCGTGAGGGCCGGAGGCCAGGAAGGCATAATGGATGTTGAAACCGGAGATTTAACTGCCGGTGGAGGGCCTGACAACGGCACTGGTGAAGCAGACGAGCTGTCTTCCGATACAGGTCGGAATGGAGATTCTCCTCTGTCATCTGACTTCGGGCAGACAACTGCGGGAGGTAATGGAGTACAAGCCGGGGAACAAGCGGCACAGGCCGGAGGACAGGACGCCGCGGCACAGGCTGCCAAACAGGGTACGACTGACGGGCGGAGCGGCGGGAACGGATCGGGAGAAGAGGGTACTTCGGCAGGAAATGATAATGCCCAGGCAGGAGAAGGAAATGTCTCCGCAACAGAAGGGAATGCCCCTGCAGCGGGTACTGACGAGCAGCTGACCAACTCACTGATAATATCCGGCGACAGGGTCATGATGCCGACCGGCGCATATAATCTGAAGCCGTTTGGGGAGATATTGTCTGAATTCGCTGAAATCATGCCCGATCTCAACATGTATTCGATAACCGGTCCGACAAGCGCCGCTTTCTACGCGACAAAGAAGTACAGTACCGGCGGCTATGACCAGAGCAAGGCTGAAGCCATTATAGCCGAAAATGCCGACGGTGTTACGGTCGTTAGGGTGTTTGACAGGCTGAGAGAGCATAAGGACGAGCACATCTATTTCCGTTCGGATGTCCATTGGACCGCACTGGGAGCCTACTATGCCTATACTGCTTTCTGTGAGGCATCAGGACAGGAAGCGGCAGACATTAACAAGGATTTCACGAAAGGCACATACGAACCATTCCTGGGCGGGCTGTATTCCCAGATATACAAGATGCCCCAGGCTGCGAGGCTGAAGAACAATCCTGAAAAGCTGGATTACTATATCCCGAAAATCGGGTATCAGCTCACACTCTACAAGATGGGGAACCTGAAAAACTCGTACAAGGTCGACAGCATCATCAACACCGACTTCAAGAGCCTCGGTGCTTACAAATACTCATGCTTTGCCTGGGGAGACCAGCGCATAGAGAGGATAGACACAGACAATCCTAACGGCCGCAAGCTCCTCGTAATCAAGGACTCGTTCGGAAGCGCCATGATACCGTTCCTCGTACATAACTATTCGCTGATATATGTGATAGACCCCAAGGGGTTCAATAATGAAGGAGGCCCGGTTTTCGACGCGAAAGAACTGATAAATGAAGAGGGTATCGAGGATGTACTGTTCTGTTTCTCGATCTACGGAAGCGGGAGAAAGATAATCAGGGACAGCCTGAAAGGCCTGCTGCTGAGATAGACAGGCCCATTATGCTGCTGAGAATAGCTGACGAAATCAGGCATGCTATACAACCGGGATCTATGACTGACACTCATAACAAAAATCTATAACCGAAGTCTATAACCGGAACTTATAACCGGGATCTACGGCCACACTGGTGACCGGGTTCACTGAATCCGATCAAGGATGCTGAATATACCGGAAAACCTGGAACGTAAAAACTCCTGCCCTGTTTCGGACAGGAGTCTTTTCTCAAGTATTTACCAACGATTTTGTTTGACTACTCCCAATGTTTTATCTGTCAGTCCGCTGCTCCTAATGATTTTAGTCCGCTGTTGCTGCCTTCGGTCTGTTGATGTAGTAACTGAGATCGCTCTCGCCGATGTCCAGGTCATCGACCGAAATGCTAATTATTTCATATTCGATCTGCCCGGCCGGGGTACTGACAGTCACAATGCTGCCGACCGGGTTGAGCAGGAGGGCTTGCCCCATTGGAGAAAGGCAGGATGCGTCATATACTCCATTTGAGGATTTGCCGGCGTAGGGAAGCACGATCCGGCAGTTGAGGACTTCCGAGTCTTCAAGATCCCTTACCTGCACTATGCTTCCGATTATCGAAAACGGACATGAGTCAGCACCGTCTTCCTTAACCACTGCGTTTTTAAGATAGCTTTCCAGTCTATCTATATATTCTCTGAAGAATGCCTCGCTCTGCATTGCAGTTTCAGCATTTTCTGAAAAAAGACTCTTGAGGATCGGTTCCTTTT
>JAAZKL010000071.1 GCA_012799845.1 Clostridiaceae bacterium | reverse complement strand
GTTAGCGCCGACTTTTGCGCAAATCACACTGACTCCCGTGCTGCGCAGTGAATCCACGAAACTGCTGTCTGCAAACTCATCTGTGATCATCACGTCCAGCACGGAGACCGGCGCATAGGTTACAAATGCGGTCCGCCCGATCTTGCTGCTGTCCGCAAGCAGTATTACTTTATCTGCCGAGTCGATCATTTGCTTCTTTATACATGCCATGTCCATGGTCGGCGTCGTGAGCCCGGTTTTTATGCTCACGCCGTTCACTGCGATGAACGCCTTGTCGACATGCAGCATCGAAAGCATTTCCAGCGCCGACTGGCCTGTCGTACAGCGGAAGTTCCGCCGCACCTGGCCGCCCGCAAGCATGATGTTCACAGAAGTGTTCTGCTCAAGCCATGACGCTATCTGCAAGTCGTTTGTAACGACGGTGAGATTCTTTATGTTCGTCAGCATACGTGCAACTTCAAATGTTGTAGTACCCGAATCAAGCGCTATTGCATCGCCTTCCTGTATAAACTCCATTGCGGCCTGCGCGATCGCTCTTTTTTCATTGATACTTCGGATTTCCTTCTGGACGGTGCTCAGCTCGTATACCATCTTGGATGTGCTGATGGCGCCCCCATGGGTCCGCTTGATGATACTGCGGCTCTCGAGGCTCCGCAGATCGTTTCTGATCGTTGCAGGAGATACGTTGAATTTTGCACAAAGATCGTTGACAGTGATATTGCCCATTTTCTGGACAAGTTCAGCAATAGTCTGCTGACGCACTTGAGCCAGCATCGCTCCGGTTTGTTTCGCCATGACTTATAACCCCTTTATCTCATATAATATGAAATCAACAGGCAGCACGCCCCATAAGTCTGCAGAAAGCGTGCCCCGTTGGAATCATCAAAGGCCGATCGTTCCAAACCATCATCTCCCGGGGCTGATATGCTCTGTCGGGAAAAATCCCCGGAGCCGATATGTTCAGCGGGGAGATATACCCGGAGCCGGTTCGTCATAAAACGGCATCAGCTGATCGACAGCCCTCAGGTAATTGTCCGCATATGCCCGATATGCGCTATGTTTCACGGCATCCGGAGCAAATTCCGCTCTTTTTTTCATGACCATGCGTATAGGCTGCCTGTAATCTGACAACATCCCGACGCCATATGCCGCGATAACTGCGCTCCCCAGCAGGGCTGTATCGCCGGTTTCGAATACGGTTACATTCATCCCGAGCACATCGGCCTTGATTTGGTTGAAAACAGCAGATTTAGCGCCTCCGCCGATAACAGCCATACTGCCGAACTCATCATTTGGATACAGGCTGCGCAGCACAGACAGGTAATATCTGTACTCATACGCAATTGACTCCAATACCGCCCGGTACATATGCCCGCGTGTATGCTTGAAATCAAGCCCCAGCCATGCACCCTTCAGGTTGATGTTGACCGGCATCGCTCTCCCTGAGAAGTGCGGGATGAAAAACAGCCCTTCACTTCCGGGTTCAACAGACTCCGCTTCACTGTTCAGTTCATTATAGCCGGCAGCCGGCTTCCCGCTCAGTGTGTCGCGGAACCAGCGGATACACATGCCTCCGCCGTTGATATAGGCCAGCGGCAGGAACAATCCGTCTATCGGACTTCTCATCATCGTCAGCGTCTCATGTTCAGTATCCGGTACAAAACTATCGACTACGCTGCACAGTACAGATGCGGTGCCCGCGCAATCCAGGACCTGTCCCCTTTCGAACATCCCTGAACCAAATGTGCTGGCGGCAGTATCTCCACAGCCTGCAACCACAGGGATCCCCTCAGCGAGGCCGGAGATGGCGGCAAAATCCTTCATTACCCTACCTGCCACCTCAAAGGGCGATACTATCCGCGGCATTTTTGCCTTATCTATATCAAAGGTCTCCAACAACTCATCAGACCAGCATTTCCTGGCATTGTCGGCGAGACACGAGAAATGTAGATGAGTATAGTCAAAATATGCTTCGGCTGCCGAAAGCCCGGTCATCCTCCCTACAACATATGCCTGCGGCATTACGAACCTGGCAGTCTTCTCATATGCTTCAGGATGCTCGTTTTTCCACCAGAGTATTTTGGGGCCGTGAACATATGAAGCAGGCCCTCCGCTCAGCGCGATTATCCGCTTCCCTGCCCTGAAGCGCATCTCTTCCGCATATTTGCCGCACCTGGTGTCAAGCCACGAGTCATAGTAAGTCGATGCCTTTCCGTTTTCATCTATCCCCATTATGCCTGCCATCTGGCCGTCGACGCCAATGGCAGCCACATCCTTTGCCGCGATGCCTGGCTTCTCAAGCAGTTCCCTGATCGTCGATGCACAGGACTTGTACAAATCATCCGGCTCCTGCCATACGGTTCCCGGCTTCGGCGATATCAGCTTCGATGCCTCGAACGCTGTTGCAATCAGTTTCATTTCTTCATCGAAAAGTGCTGCTTTTGTTCCCTGTGTTCCGATATCCATCCCTATGACATACGGTTTCAATGCTGCGTCTCCTTTTTCGTTTATTGCTGATTATTATTATTTTATTTTTCTTTTTCCATTATGTCAATATTATATGGTACAACTGTTCAGCATGCCTGAACCAGGATCCGGATTCAATTCCTGGTGCTCATCCCCGGCAACGTTCCTGATCCAGAACATCCAACAGATCAGCCGGCATGACCAGCGTATGGTCCGGCCTGATCCTCCCATCCTCCCTGGCGCCCCATGATGCCAGGGCAAAATCGACCCCGGCGTTCTTCGCGCACATAAAGTCATAATATGTATCTCCAATATAGATCGCACCCGGCGGTTCTGCCCCAGCCATCTCCATCAGCTTCAGCACGGGCTCGGCTTCGGGCTTGTGCTTTTGGGTGTCCTCCGACGTAACGACATATCCGAAATACTTCAGCAGCGAGCTAAGAGTCGTATCATTTGCTACCTCGTCCCTGTTTCTCGATGTGACTATACCGCATTTCACACCTCGCCTCATCAGTTCCTGCAGCAGTTCTTCGATCCCGTCAAAAAGCCCGACGCCTTCCCTGTAGTATTTGAAAAGACTTTCAAAATACCTCCTGCTTGCTTTTTCTACATTCTTAGATCCCAATATCTCCAAAGCCTGCATCGTCGGAACTCCAAAAGCCCGGGCCAGTTCCTCGTCGGTGAGGTCCCTGCCGAGTTCCTCAAACATTGCATGCCCGTACGCTTTTCTAACGACTTCTTCTGTGTCGATCATTGTGCCGTCGATATCGAATATTATCAGTTCGTACATTTCATGCTCCTTTTCTTCATTTTACTTTCATTTTTGTTGTTTTTATTTTTCATTCATTTGGTCCCGTCAGTCAGATCAGCCGCAAACTTTGCCTCCGGCGGTCCCTCAATTCCGGGATCCTTACAGCGATATGCCGGCAAGCGAAAATTATCTCTAATTATAGCACATTCTAATAATCATGCAATTCCGGTTCAATCGAGGATCCCGGTTCAGCCATCTGTGTGCTCGTCCAACTGATTGCGTCTACATAACGCCTGTGATATATTATTATCAAAGTTTCAAAATAAATACTCCAACAGGATTTCTTAAGCATACCGCAGGACATGGTAACTTGGTCACATCATATCGTGCGTCATATCGTTTTATATGCCGCACTGCATATATAAGTAAAAGAAGGAGAACCAAATGCCTCACTATCTCAAGTATGGCGACCGTGAATTCGAGGTCCGGTTGCCGGATGAACAAATAAAGCTGGTTTTGGAACCAAACCACATCGAACTTTTGAAGCGCACGCCCCGTGAGCTTATCGAGGAAGCACTGGACAACCCCATCGGCGCCAGGCGGATCGAGGAGACCGTAAAAGCAGGCGAAAAAGTCTGCATAGTTATCAGTGATGTCACGAGAAGCTGGCAGAAACCCGGCATGATACTCGGAGTCCTCCTGGAAAGACTGAACGGAGCCGGTATCAGGGATGAGGATATCGTCATCATAAGCGCACGCGGCACTCACCGCGCCCAAACCGATGATGAACTGCGCGCCCTGGTCACCGACGAGATTTATAGCCGCATCAGGGTGGTCGATCATGATCCCTCGGACGAAAGCAATCTGACATACCTGGGCACCACCAGCCGGGGCACTCCGGTGAAACTCAATTCCACCGCCGTAGACAGCGATCACGTGATCCTCATCGGCGGGGTTCTCCACCACTTCCTGGCCGGCTTCAGCGGAGGCAGGAAAAGCGTGATCCCGGGGATCTCATCCAAGGAAACGGTTCAGGCAAACCACTCGCTTTCACTGAACCGAGGGCTCGGCAGCGGCGGCGATCCGAACGTGAAGAGCGGCCGTCTGGACGGCAACCCGCTGCACATGGACATGCTGGAAGGCGCCCTCATGCTTGGTCACTGTTTTATCGTAAATATTGTGGCGGACGATAACTACAGGTTCGTCAAAGCCTTCGCGGGCGATATGGTAAAGGCCCATGAGGAAGCATGCATGCTCGTAGACAGGATGAACAAGGTCCGCATTGACCGCCTTTATCCCATAGTTATCGCTTCAGCAGGCGGATACCCGAAGGACATAAACGTATACCAGCCTTTGAAAACGCTGTGCCACATGCTGGAATGCACAGAACCCGGCGGCATCATGATCATGCTTTCCGAGAGCCGGGAGGGTTTCGGATCGCCCGACACAGAGAAACAGATAACCGGGTATGACAATATGCTCGACAGGGAGAAAGCCCTTCGGGAAAAGTACTCTATCGGAGCCCATACAGGATACCTGTTTGCAGACACAGCAGAAAAATATACCTTTATATATGTCACCGATTTTGGTCCGGAGAACTTTTCAAAAACAAAGATGCATGTGGTCCGGACCCTCGATGAGGCGCTGGACCTGGCTGCCGCCCTGCGCGGCGGGAAACTGGCGGGGGACGTGTTGCTGATGCCCAACGGATCCGTGACGCTCCCTGAACTGGTATGACGGTAACGATGATCGCAATGGTGACAGTTCACGATATTTCAGCAGGATAACATGTAATGCGGCACCAGCCCTGTGCATGATACCTTGAAAGTGTCTGCACACCAGATCTGTGCAAGGCTGCACACAGGAAGATTCTGACGAAAGAGTGAAGATCATGGACCCAGCAGGATTGACTGAATTGTGGCAGCGCTATAATCAATTCAAAGAGCGCGGCCTTAAACTGGATATGTCACGGGGAAAACCCGAAAAAGCACAGCTTGACCTCTCCGTCCCGATGCTCCGGATCGATGACGGCTGGATCGATGATGACTTCATCAGCGAGGACGGAATCGACGTGAGGAATTATGGGGACCCCACCGGGATACCGGAAGCAAAGCGCCTCTTTTCAGAACTGCTCGGAGTTCCTGCCGGACAGATCATCGTTGGCGGCAATTCCAGCATAAACATGATCCATGACACTCTCACACGCGCGTTGCTGTGCGGTCCCATGGAAGGCGACACGCCATGGGCAAAGCTGCCCCGGGTGAAATTCATATGCCCCGTGCCCGGATATGACTGGCATTTCCACATGTGTGAAACACTTGGCATAGAAATGATCCCTGTGGAGCTCGAACCCGGCGGCCCGGATATGGACAAGGTGGAGCAGCTTGTAAAGGATCCGGCGGTCAAGGGTCTGATATGTGTTCCGATGTACAGCAATGCCTCCGGCATCACTTTCAGCGACGAGACAGTAATGCGTCTCGCATCCATGAAAACGTCCGCGCCGGACTTCAGGATCGTCTGGGACAATGCCTACTGTGTCCACCATCTGTATGAAAATGACCGTGACAGCCTCATGAACATTTATGATGCCTGTGTGGCCGGCGGCAACCCGGACAGGGTACTCATGTTCACTTCTACATCGAAGGTAACTTTTGCAGGAGGCGGCGTAGCAGCAATGGGTGCAAGTCCTGCCAATATTGCCCGTCACGGCGCACTGCTCACCTGCCAGCTTGTATGCTATGATAAGCTGAACCAGCTGCGCCACGTGCGTTTCCTGCCTGATAAAGCAGCCGTGGAGGCGCACATGGCAAAACACGCCGAAATAATGCGTCCGAAATTCGAATTCATACTTGATGTATTCGAAAAGGAACTCTCAGGCACAGGCACCTGGAGCCAGCCGAAAGGCGGGTATTTTATATGCTATTACGCTCCTGAAGGATGCGCCAGGCGGATCGTGGAGTTGTGCCGGGACGCGGGCGTCACTTTGACCCCGGCCGGGTCACCTTATCCTCACGGAATCGACCCGAAGGACAGTACGATACGCATCGCGCCAACATATCCGCCGTTTTCGGAACTCAGATTGGTCATAGAACTATTCCCCGTGGCAGTAAAAATAGCAGTCGCAGAAAAGTACGGGAATTGACGTGTGCATTTCGATACATGGCTTTTGGCAGCGCAATAAGGTCTTATACCGACCAGTGCGGTCCAGCTTCGCTTAGTGCGGTCCAGCTTCGCCGGACTCACCGCACAAAATGAAAAAGATGGAAACCAGTCGCTCCATCTTTTTTTATATCGGTTGCAAGTATATTGGTTGCAAGCAGTCGAAAAAATCAGGCGTTCCCGTTCTCGAAATAACGCTCAAGGAACTGCTTCGTGCGCTCTTCCCCGGGGTTTCCTATGACCTGCTCCGGCGGGCCGTATTCAACCACGACGCCCTCGTCCAAAAACAGCACATTGTCGGACACCTGTCGCGCAAAAGACATTTCGTGGGTCACGATTATCATCGTTGTCTTTCTTTCGGCAAGCTCGCGGATCACCCGCAGAACTTCGCCGGTAAGCTCAGGGTCGAGAGCGGATGTGGGTTCATCAAAGCAAAGTATGTCAGGGTTCAGCGCAAGCGCACGCGCTATTGCCACACGCTGCTGCTGGCCGCCTGAAAGCTCGTGGGGATAAAAATCGAGCTTCGACGAAAGGCCGACACTGTCAAGTATGGCTTTCGCATTGTTGATTATTTCTTCCTGTATCTCATTCTTTCTGGCCTTGTAATCGGGACGCTCCTTCGCCAGCAGCAATCCTGCCAGGGTTACGTTCTGCAGGGCCGTGTACTGCGGGAAAATGTTGAACGACTGAAAAACAAGACCGAAATGCAGACGTTTTTCCCGTATGCCTTTCTCGCTCCTGGACATCGGATCGGCAGCGTCGAAAATGACCTCTCCGTTTACGGTGATGGTACCGGCATCGGGCGTCTCAAGGAAATTGAGGCAGCGAAGCAGCGTAGTCTTGCCGCTTCCGGAGGATCCGATAATGGACAGGGTCTCGCCCTTCTCAAGGCTGAAGCTTATATCTTTTATAACTTCGGTATCTTCGAATCTCTTGCTGATATTTTTGACTTCGAGTATTGGCATCGGTCATACCTCCTACACCCTGAAATAATCCAGCTTGCGTTCAAGCCAGCCCAGCGCCAGCGTCAGAACTCCATTGAAGACCAGGAAGAACAGGCCTGTCGAAAACAGAGGCCAGATCAGGCCCTGCTTGGTAAAGCGCTCGGCACTCATTATGATTTCCGCGATCCCTATTACCCTCGCCAGGGCAGTGTCCTTCGTAAGCGTGATGATCTCGTTGCTCATCGGAGGCACTATCCTCTTGATGACCTGCAGAAGTATGACCCTGAAAAACACCTGTGATTTGGTCATGCCCAGAACCGCTCCGGCTTCATACTGCCCCTTTGGTATGCTTTCTATCCCGCCCCTGTATATTTCGGAGAAATATGCCGCGTAGTTGACGACGAAGGCAACGATCGCTGCAGTCATCCTTGACTTCATCGGGACCCCGAACAACAGCCCGGGAGAGTACAGTACCACAAACAGCTGCAGCATCAGCGGCGTTCCGCGGATTATCCACACGAAAGTCCTGACGAGCCACTTCAGTGGCCTGAATTTCGACATGGAGCCGAAAGTGATCACCAGCCCCAGCGGTATAGCCATCACAAGAGTCAGGATAAACAGCCGTATATTGAGCCAGAATCCCTCGAAGAGCGATGCGATGTAAATGTTCATACCGTTCCTCCGAATAATGATGAAATCTCCACCGGGATCAGAAAGACCCCGATGGAGACTTTACTGTGATACCCTTACGATCTGTCAGCCTGTAAGATCTGCCTGCAGGGTCTGTTAGCAAAGAATCTGCCCAAACAGGATCCGCCTGCAAAAGATCTACCAAAACAGGGTCTGCCTGCAAAAGATCTTCTTACAGCAGGCTGTCTTCCAAGCCGTAGCGCGCAGCTATCTGAGCTACTGTGCCATCTTCCATGAGCTCATTGAGTATTTCGTTGACCTTTGCGGTCATATCGCTGCCTTTACGGAAAGCGATGCCAAACTGCTGCGCTCCGAAGTTCTTGTCCGTATTCGCTACCAGGTCAGCAAAGTCAGTGCCGGGTCCTACGTTGTAAAATGCGAGCACAGCGTCGACTATGGCCATATCGGCGGTACCGGACTTGACCTCCATCAGTGCCTTTGCCATGGAATCAGCCGGTACATATTCGCACTTGGCGAAAAATTCTTTCGCGGATACATCTTCGGTGCCGTCATCAGGAATAGTACCCAGGACCTTGCCCTCTCCGGTGGATCCGGCTTCCGCTGTCAGGATCAGGCCATCTGCGTTAGCCAGGATCTCTGCTGCCCTGTCCGCTTTCATTACGATAGCCTGTTCATTCTTCATGTAAGGATTGGTGATGCTCATATTCTGTTTGCGCTCTTCAGTGATGCACATGCCATTCCAGATACAGTCAATGTTCTTTGAATTGAGCTCCACTTCCTTGGAATCCCAGTTGATCTCGATAAAATCAGCCTTCACACCGAGCTTCTCACAGACGATCTCCGCCAGTTCTGTATCGAAACCGACCAGTTTGCCTTCCTTATCATAGTAGTTCATGGGCGGATACTGGGTAATTCCGATTACAAGAGTCCCCTTGTTCTTTATGTAATTGTAATCGGAGTTGCTGTCAGCCTCATTGCCGGATTTACCTCCGGATGCATCACCGGATCCGCCGCCGGACCCATCGTCGGGCTTCTCAACGTTGGATGTGGCTTCGCCCCCGGGCTTAGATGCCGGATCGGAATCAGATTTCGATGTGCAGCCCGGCAATATTGCAGCCAGCATTATCAATGCAAGCACCAATGATAATATTTTTGTTATCTTTCTCATTTCAGGTTCCCCCTCACAGTATTTTGACCACATTTTTTGTATTGATTTACCACATTGTCACTTTAGCGTGCTAAATCAATGATATGTTTATACCACAGGTTTTATATAAAATCAATAGCTAAATTTATTTTTTTGCTGAATCAAATGCTGAAATGCTGAGCAAAATGTGTCCCAGGTTTACACTGTTTCATTGTTTTTGCTCGTTGTCTCGTTCGATGTTCTGTTTATTGTCTGGTTCGTTGTTCAAATCCTTGGCCTGTTTGTTGTCCTGTTCCTTGTTCCATTTGATCCTCCGTTTGTTGTCCCGTTCCTTGTTCCGTTCGTACTTCCGTTCCTTATCCCATTTGATCCTCCGTTTGTTGTCTGGTTCCTT
>JAAZKL010000070.1 GCA_012799845.1 Clostridiaceae bacterium | reverse complement strand
CGAGGAAAGTCAATACCTTAAGAGAAGACTTCCTGGAAAGGATCGCCTGCATCGAAGGCGTATATGTGCCCGGTTTTTATGAGCCTGAATATAACGACGACTGGACGCTGAAGGCTTTTAAGCCGCTGAAGGATACATATCCCGCGAAGATAAGGAAGAGGATCATCAACGACCTGGACAACGTATACTTCCCTGAAAAGGTGATAGTCCCGTATATAGACGTGGTCCACAACAGGATCATGCTCGAACTGTTCCGCGGCTGCACTAGGGGCTGCAGGTTCTGCCAGGCGGGATACATCTACAGGCCGGTAAGGGAGAGGACCCCGGAGCGGCTGATGGGACTGGCAGACAAGCTGGAAGAAAGCTCGGGCTACGGAGAGATTTCGCTTACATCGCTGAGTACAAGCGATTACTCGGGGCTGCCGGAGCTCACATCGGGGCTGATCGAAGTGATGGAACCCAAGATGGTCAACCTGTCGCTTCCGTCCCTCCGTATAGACTCGTTTTCGCTCGACCTCATGGAAAAGGTGCAGAAGGTGAGGAAGAGCGGCCTTACATTTGCTCCCGAGGCGGGCACGCAAAGGCTCAGGGACGTCATCAACAAGGGTGTCACCGAGGAGGACCTGCTGAATTCCGTGGGAATGGCCTTCAGGGCCGGCTGGAACGGAGTAAAGCTATACTTTATGATAGGCCTGCCTCTCGAGACGATGGAGGATGTGGAGGGGATCGCAAAACTCGGGACCATGGTGGTGGACGAGTATTTCAGGATACCGAAGGAGCAAAGGGGCAGGGGCCTTGAGGTCACCATAAGCACTTCATCGTTTGTGCCGAAACCTTTCACGCCTTTCCAGTGGGAGGCCCAGGACACAATTGAGACACTCAGGGAGAAGCAGATGTTCCTGAAGGATAAAATAAGGAGCAGGCACCTGAAATATAACTGGCACGATCCGGAGCTGAGCATGCTGGAAGCTGTATTTGCCAGGGGCGACAGGCGTCTGGGCAGCGTGCTGCACAGGGCATGGGAGCTGGGCTGCCGGTTCGACAGCTGGGGCGAACATTTCAAATATGATGCATGGCTGAAGGCCTTCGATGACTGCGGCATCGACCCGGCATTTTACGCGAACAGGAAAAGGAACGAAGATGAGGTTCTGCCGTGGGACCATATAGATGTTGGCGTTACGAAAAAACACCTCCTGCGTGAGAAGAAGCGGGCGGAAAAAGGCGAAGTTACGCCCAACTGCATGGAATCATGTGTCGGTTGCGGAGCTTCTGTATTTGGACAAGGCATCTGCAGCAATTACACCGGCAGCAAAAAGTCCGGGAAAGTTAATGATGACGATTTGGCAGAGCAGAATCGTTCCTTGATAAAACAAGCACGGCAAACCGATGGGCGTACTGCAAACGACAAGCCCGTAAGCAGCATACGAATCAGGTTTGTCAGGGGCGAATCTGTAAAATTTCTGTCGCACCTCGATTTGATGAAGGTATTCGAAAGGGCGCTCAGGCGTTCCGGTCTGCCGGTCTCATATTCGAAGGGCTTCAATCCGCATCCGCAGATGGTGCTGGGTTTGCCGCTGAGCGTCGGTATGACCATCGAATGTGAGCATGCGGATTTCCAACTGGATACTGAGGTCGAACCGGGGGGATTCATACAGAGGCTGAACGATTCCCTGCCGGACGGTATCAGGGTCACGGCGGCGGCAGTCAACAATTCAAAGAAGAACATCATGGCAATCGTGCGGCGTGCAGACTTTGAACTGGAAGTGTTCACTGATGAATTGCTCCCATATGGCGATGCGACGCGAGGACTGGAAGCAATGATGAAGCGTGACAGCATCAGGATCGGCAAGGAGACCAGGGGAAAGCGCGGTGATATCACTGTTAAGGAAACAGAGATCAGACCGCTGATATTTGATGCGGTGATCGAAGAGCTAAAAGCAGTACCGTCGGGCTATGAGGTTTTCAAATCGGCCTTTCTGGTAAAGGCCTGTCTGAAAGCGGGCAGTCAAGCGAATCTCAGCCCCGGTCTGTTCATAAAGGCCCTGG